>DASTNM010000376.1:0-4470 GCA_035762745.1 Candidatus Polarisedimenticolia bacterium | reverse complement strand
CACAACCCGAAGCCGGGCGACACCGCGTTCGTCTACTACTATGACTGGCGGCGCGATAACGTCGAGTCGGCGATCGGGCTGGGGCGGGCGATCCAACAGATCAAAGCGCGCCTGAAGGCGCCCGGGCTGCGCTTCGACATCGTCGCGCACAGCATGGGCGGCCTGGTGGCCCAGTACTACCTCAAGTACGGCACCGAGGACGTGGTCAGCGACGGGCGGGAGCACCCCGTGACTTACGCCGGATCCCCCAACATCGGCCGGCTGGTCCTTCTCGGCTCCCCGAATCGCGGCACGATGACGGCCTTCCGGATCCTGAACCAGGGCTTCTCCCGCACGATGTCGCCGGAAATCGTCTTCACGATGCCGTCGATCTACCAGCTTCTGCCGCAGGAGGGGCGGAATCACTTCATCGACCCTCAGGGGAACCCGGTCGACGTCGATCTCTACGATGCGGAGACCTGGGTGCGGTATGGCTGGTCGGTCTTCAGCCCGCGCGGCCAGGGGATGCGGGAGGTTTACGCCGCCAATGCCGCCCGGCCGGGCGCCGGGGGCGTGGATGAGACCACCGGCCGGGAGCGGATCTTCCTGCAGGCGGCACTCGACCGCGCCCGCTCCTTCCAGAACGCCTTGAAGCGCGACACCGAGGACGGCTCGCCGGTCCCCGTCCACCTGTTCGGGTCCGACTGCATCCCGACCCTCGACCGCGTCGTCCTCAAGCCGGCGGCCTCGGGGCCGGTCACCCTTTTCAACGACGAGACCGCCCCCGATCGGGAGGTGCGGCAGCTGGAGAAGCTCATGCTGGTTCCCGGCGATGGAACGGTGACGACCGACTCGCTGCTCGGGGTCGACCAGGCGGCGACCAGCCACGCCGATCTTCCCCGCAAGGGACAGCCTTTCGCCTCGACCTTCTTCTTCTGCGAGACTCACGGACTCCTGCCGGCCAACCGCGGATTTCAGGACAATATGTTTTACGTCCTGTTCTACAGTCCGCAGAGGCCGGCCCCACTCGCCAACTTCACGGGCGGCAGGTAACCCGGCCGGATTTCACGATCGGATTGGGGACTGGCGAAGGACTACGCCCGCGGGGCCTGCGACGGCAGCGCGGCGGCCACGGCCACACGCGCGTCGCGGTCTCCCGACACCCGCAGAATCACCCTGAAGAGGAGGGACAGCGCCAGGGCGCTGACCCCGAGGCTGAACATCACGCACAGGAAAATGACGGCAAAGAGCAGGAACATGTCCATAAAGGGCTCACCCCTCCGGGCGACACAACAACGGGGGTGGCGCACCGTGTCCCACCCCCGACCGCGTCCGATCGCCAACGACGTGCAAGGCTAATATAGGCCCTGCATCGCGTCAAGCAAGAGGGCACCGAGGTCCTGGCGCGGGTCATCAGCGTTCCACGCCCTACCTGTAATGCCTTGTCCGGCAGGCGCTCTAGCGGATCTCAGATTTGAGCGACTTGCCCGCGGCGAACCGGACCACGCGGCGGGACGCGATCTTGATTGGCGCGCCGGTCTGGGGGTTGCGACCTGTGCGCGCCTTCCGCCGGGCGACGGTGAAGGTCCCGAACCCCACGAGGCTGGCCCTCTCTCCCTTTCGGAGGGTTTTCGTGATCTGATCGAGCATCGAATCGATCACGCGTGCCGCATGAACCTTGGTGACCCGGGTCTCTCGTGCGACTCGGCTGATGAGCTCGGCCTTGTTCATTACCACACCTCCTGGCTCGTTGGACCGAATCGTGTTTCTGGTTCTTAATCGCACCAGTTCTTGAGGCGCTTATAACAAAGGGCCCGCCACCTGTCAATTCAGGTCAATACCTACCGGGCTGAGGTACACTCCACGGTGGCGATCCGTCGTTCGTGAAGCTGGAGGGCGTGATGTCGATCCCTGTGCAGATTGAGTTGCCGCCGCGCCGGCGCGGAGCGCGCGGCCCGTCCGAGATGGCGCGGAGTCTCCTGAAGCCGCTGGCCCGCCGCACGGGCCGGGCGATCCAGGATTTCGGGCTGATCGAAGACGGCGACCGGATTCTGTGCGCCATGTCGGGCGGCAAGGATTCCTACGCCATGTTGCACCTGCTCGAGTACCTGCGCCGGCGCGCCCCGATCCACTTCACGCTCGTGGCGGTGACCGTCGACCAGGGCTACCGGGGTTTCCAGACGGAGGTCCTGGAGCGCTATTTTCGCGAGCGGGGGTACGAGTACCACATCGAGCGGACCAACATCTCCGAGGTGATCGACGACACCATGCCGATTGGGGACACGCACTGCTCGATGTGCGCCCGGCTGCGGCGCGGAGTGCTGTACCGGCTCGCGCCGGAGCTCGGCTGCAACAAGATCGCCCTCGGGCATCACGCCGACGACCTGCTCGAGACACTTCTGATGAGTCAGTTCTACAACGGCGAGATCTGTTCGATGCCCCCGCTGCTGCGGTCGCGCGACGGCCGCAATACGGTGATCCGCCCGCTGTGCTATGTCTGGGAACGGGAGATCGTGCGCTTCGTGGCCGACGTCGGTTTTCCGGTGATCGGCTGCGCCTGCCCGGCCTGCGGGGACAACTCACTCAAGCGGAAACAGACGAAGCTGCTGTTGCAGCGACTGGAGGCCGATCATGCCGGCATCAAGGCCTCTCTCCTGCGGGCCTTGTCGAACGTCAAGGTCGATCACCTGCTGGACCGCCGCTGGCTCTCCGGCCTGCCGGCCCCGGAGACGGCGGAGCGGCGCGCGGAAGGCCTGGGCTGAGCGCAGCGGGCGGCCCGCATGAAAAAGGGGCAGCGGTCCTTCGGACCGCCGCCCCGGGACGAGCAGGACGAGCCTGCTCGCGGAGGGAGCAAAAGTCGGTCGCTGCCGGCCCGGCGTCCGGCTCGCCGCAAACCAAACAACCGGACCAACTCAGCGACCGTTGTGAAGCCTTGTCGAGTAGGTCACTTGCTGTTGCGACATCAAGCTACGCTCAAAAACGTAATTGTCAACATAAAAAATAAGCTGTCCTTGTTTCTCGCTTCGAAAGCGATTTGCCAGAGGAATGAAGGGCGTGATTTGCGCAGGGTTCCGGGCGGCGCAATGAGGATTCAGCAATACCGACGGGGAGTTCCACCACACCCGAGCCTGCCGGCCGCGGTGTGCGTTACTCCTGGTCTCGCGAGGGAGGTCGCGTGACGGTCATCTCAGCGCTGCGCCAGGGACTGACCGAGGCGACCGGCCGCTTCCGACTCACACTGTGCCTCTATGCCCTCAACCTCGTCGCCGCCGCGGCTCTCGCATTGCCGATGGCGTTCCTGGTCGACGACACGCTCGGCCGGAGCGTTGCGCTGGACGGCTTCGACTCGCTCTTCCGCTTCGAGGCATTGGCCGACTTTCTGCGCTCCCAGAAGGTCGGGTTCGGCGCGAACGTCCGGATCCTCGCCGTCGGCGCGCTGCTCTACGCCCTTTTCTCGACGCTCTTGACCGGCGGTGTTCTCGACATTCTCAAGAGCCCGCCGCGCTCCCCCTTTCTGCCCCGCTTCCTGGGGGGATCGGGGCGCCTGGCCCTGCGCTTTCTGCGCTTGTTGCCGTACCTGGCCGTCGCCCTGATCGCCCTGCGAGGGATCAGTCTCGGACTCGATCGGCTCCTCGTCGCCCTGTTCGATCGCTCGGCGCACGAGGTGGCCGCCTTCTGGGCGATGCGCGGCAAGCAGGCGCTGATGCTCCTGCTCCTGCTGCTGCTGGCGGCGATCTTCGATCTGGCGCGAATCCTGACGGCGCTCGAGGATCGCCGCCACATGATCGGCGCCCTGCGAACGGCGACCGGATTCGTGGCCCGTCACCTCGGATCGATCGCATTCCTGGTCTCGGCCCTCCTGGGGCTCGGCCTCCTGCTCTTCGTTCCCTACCTCCTCCTGGCCCGCGAGGTCCTGCCGGCCTCGTCGATTCTCGCCCTGGTCTGTCTGCAGCAGGCCGTGATGCTCCTGCGCCATTGGTTCCGCGTGGCGGGCTTCGCCGCCCTCCTGACGTTCTATCGCGGCAAGACCGGAGGCGCGGGCCCGGCCGCGGGTGGGCCGGTTTCCCCTCTCCCGGCGGCGGCCGGGGTGACTCTGGCCCTCGCGGTGCTGGCTGCCGGCGTGGCCCTGCCGGCGCGCGCCGAGGGGCTCGCGGCCTCCGTCGACCACGGTCCCGGAGCCGCGGCGGCGGCCACCGGCCCCGCGGCGGCCGGGCAGTCGGCCGGCTCGCCGGCGCCCCTCAGCCGGCGCGTCGTCTCGTACCGGATCGAGGCGTCTCTCGATCCCGCGCTTCGCCTGGTCCGCGGCCGGGAGACGATCGTCTATCGCAATGACTCCCGCCGGCCGATGCCGGATCTCAAGCTGCATCTTTATCCGAACGCCTTCTCCAATACGCGCACGACCTACATGCAGGGGATCGCCTGGGACGATCGGCTGGCGGCCCGCCGGCTCGAGCGGATGACGCAGGAAGGTGCCTGGGGCTTCATGCAGGT
>DASTNM010000375.1:0-2619 GCA_035762745.1 Candidatus Polarisedimenticolia bacterium | reverse complement strand
CAATCAAAACGCGTGCGACGACGGCAACGCCTGCACAACAGCCGATGTCTGCCAGGGCGGAGTGTGTGTTGGAGGGCCGCCGGCGGACTGCAACGATGGCAACGTGTGTACAAAGGACAGCTGCGACAGGCTGACAGGGTGCATGCACACGCCATTGGTGACGGTGCAGGCAGTCTGCTCAATAAGCCCGTCGACGCTGAACATCAATGCACAAGGGAACACCTTCTCGATGGGGCTGACGCTCCTCAACGTTTGCGATCCGAACAATCCGACACCGATCCTGGCTTCAAGTGTCCCCGCGACACATATCTCGAAGGCGAACGGCAGCATCTTCCCCGACCCTGCATCGCTGCCGTGCCCGGGTCCGGGCGGAGACACTCTTTTCGAGACCGGGCTCTTCGAGGACCTGGCGGCCCGAACGACGGTCGGGAGCAGCCTGTCGTTGAGGTTCGACCTGGCTCATGACGGGAGTTGTCTGACCTTGGACGGCAATCGTCAGGATCTGCTGGGGGCGCTCGCGGATGTCCCCGACAACACGGTCGCACCGGTCTGCCTCGCCGGCACGGCGAGCGGGCAGGCGTTCCAGTGCTGTACGACCGCGCGGGTCCGCAACCGGGGGACTAGGTAGTCGATCAGACCGAGGAGTTACTGGATTCAATCAGAAGCGGCGCCCGAGTCAACGGGGCGCCGCTTCGCGCTTCAGGACAGTCCCAGGACGTTTCCCTCGTCGTCGAGGTCGATGCCGTTGGCCGCCGGCGTCGGGGGCAGGCCGGGCATCGTCATGATGTTGCCGACGAGCGGGTAGAGGTAACCGGCCCCTGTTGCGGCCCTCACGTCGGTCACCGGCAGCGTGAACCCCTCCGGGCGCCCCTTCAGCTTCGGATCGTGCGACAGCGACAGGGGGGTCTTCGCCATGCAGATCGGCAGGTTCGACAATCCCTCGCGCCTGAAGAAATCGATCTTCGTCCGGGCAGTGTCGCTGTAGCTGACCCCCGCCGCGCCGTAAACCTTGCGGGCGATCGTCTCGATCTTCTCCTCAATCGGTAGATCGAGGGAGTAGAGCGGCCGGAAATTCGCGGGGGAGTCGGTGGCCCGAACGACCGCCTCGGCCAGCTCCAGCCCGCCTTCGCCCCCGTGCGCCCAGACTTCGACCGGTACCGCCGCGAACGCTCCCGCTGCGCGGGCGCGCGCGATCACCTCGTCGACCTCGGCGCCCGAATCCCCCTGAAAGCGATTGATGGCGACGACCGCGGGAAGGCCGAAGAGACGCACGTTCTCGATGTGCTTGGCCAGATTGGCGCAGCCGCGCGAGACCGCCGCCACATCCGGGCGCATCCAAGAGGATCGGTCGCGGGTATCGATCGCCGCGCCGCCGTGGAGCTTCAGTGCCCGGGCGGAGCAGACGATGACGGCAGCCGACGGGACGATGCCTGAAATCCTGCACTTGATGTCGAACAGCTTCTCGGCGCCGCACTCCGACCCGAACCCGCTCTCGGTGACGACGAAGTCGGCCAGCTTCAGCGCCAGCCGGTCGGCCAGGATCGAGTTGTTGCCGTGGGCGACGTTGGCGAACGGGCCGCAATGGATCAGGGCTCCGCCTCCCTCCAGGTTCTGCACCAGGTTTGGTTTGAGGGCGTCACGGAGCACTGCGGCCATCGCCCCATCGGCCTTCACGGCCCGGGCGCGGATGCCACGGCCGTCGCGCCCCACACCGACCAGGATCCGGCCGAGGCGCTCTTTCAGATCGCGGGGGCTTTCGGAGAGAGACAGGATCGCCATGACCTCGGAGGCGGCAGTGATGTCGAAGCCGGTCTCGCGCTCGATGCCGCTCGAGCCGCCTCCGAGGGCGATCCGCACGCGGCGCAGGGCACGGTCGTTCAGGTCGAGGGACCGCCTCCAGAGGATCGCTTCGGGGTCGAAGCCGAGGGTGTTCCCCTGGTGCAGGTGGTTGTCGATCAGGGCGGCGAGCAGGTTGTGCGCCGCCGCCACGGCGTGGAAGTCGCCGGTGAAGTGCAGATTGATCTCCTCCATAGGGACAACCTGGGAATGACCCCCGCCCGTGGCGCCCCCCTTGACCCCGAAGACCGGCCCCATGGAGGGCTGCCGAAGCGTGCTGAGGCTCCGGCGTCCTAGGCGACGCAAAGCTTGCGCGAGCCCGATGGTGACCACCGTCTTCCCTTCGCCGAGCGGAGTCGGGTTGATCCCGGTGACGCAAATATAGCGGCCGTCCGACTTGTCGCGCAGGCGATGCAGGGCCTGCAGATTGATCTTGGCCTTGTAATGACCGTACGGCTCGACCTCATCCGCCTTCAACCCGATCGATTCGGCGAGGGTGGCGATGGGAATGAGCCTGGCCTGGCGGGCGATTTCAAGGTCGGTGGGAATCACGGGGTCCTCCCTGACGGGCTTTGTCCCTGATCGAGACTCCGGCGGAGATCCTCGATCTCCGGATCCGAAGGATCGAGCAATCTGGTCTTCTCCAACTCGGCGCGCGCCTGGTCCTCCTTGCCGGAAGCAAGCAAGGCGCGCGCCAGGAGCAGGTGCCCGCGGGCGGTATCGGCGTAATCGAGCGCCCGGCTCGCCGATCGGGCGGCCGAGTCCGGGTCACGACTCCGGAGG
>DASTNM010000374.1:0-7273 GCA_035762745.1 Candidatus Polarisedimenticolia bacterium | reverse complement strand
CCCCGCGACGCCGCGGCGGATCCGGCGCGCCACGTATCGTCCCTGTTGCATGGC
This sequence comes from Candidatus Polarisedimenticolia bacterium, assembly GCA_035762745.1. Taxonomy (GTDB): domain Bacteria; phylum Acidobacteriota; class Polarisedimenticolia; order Gp22-AA2; family Gp22-AA2; genus DASTNM01. The sequence goes on along the minus strand of DASTNM010000374.1, from coordinate 7,219 downwards.
GACCGGGGCCAGGCCCGGAAGAGGGACGCCGCCGGGGCCCGCCACGCAGGCGGTGTCCCCGATGACGAAGACCTCGGGGTGTCCCGGAAGGCTCAGGTCGGGCCCCACGATCACCCGTCCCGCTCGATCGGTGGCCGCTTTCAACCACCGGGCGGCGGGAGAAGCGGCCACTCCCGCGGCCCAGAGAACGGTGGCCGCCCCAATCCTCTCCCCCGCGACCACGACTCCACTCTCATCGACCCGCTCGACGGGCGCGCCGAGGCGGATCTCCACCCCGAGGCGCTTGAGGGCCGCTTCGGCACGGCGAGCCAGGCTTTCCGGGAAGGCGGTCAGCGTCCGTGTCCCCGCCTCGAGCAGGACGATGCGCGCCATGCGCGTGTTGATGCGCCGGAAGTCGGCCGCCAGCGCGCGGTGGGCCAGCTCGGCGATCGCCCCCGCCAGCTCCACGCCGGTCGGGCCGGCTCCGACAATGACGAAGGTGAGCAGATCCCGCCGGCGCCCGGCGTCGTCCTCCCTCTCGGCCTTCTCGAAGGCGAGGAGAATCTTCTGCCGTATGGCGGTGGCGTCGGCGACCGATTTCAGCCCCGGCGCGTGCCGCTCCCACTCCTCGTGATTGAAGTAGTTGTAATGGGCGCCGGTCGCCAGGACGAGGTAGTCGTAGGGAAACTCGCCGTGCCGCGTCACGACCAGCCGCCGCGACAGATCGACGTCCGTCACCTCATCCATCACCACTTCGGTGTTCGCCTGCCGCCGCAGGACGTGACGGATCGGCACGGCAATGTCGGCCGGTGAGAGTCCGGCCGTCGCCACCTGGTAGAGGAGCGGCTGGAACAGGTGGTGGTTGCTGCGGTCGACGAGGGTGAGGCGCAAAGGCGCCTTCCCGAGCCCTCTGGCCGCCCAGAGCCCGCCGAACCCGCCGCCGACGATGACGACGCGCGGCTCAGAGCCGATCGAGATCCTCCTTGCCGATGCTCGGCAGCCAGGGCCAGACCTCGTATTGGGCGACCGACGCCCTGACGAACGGATCGTCGTCGCGAATCCGGTCGAGACTCGCCTGCGCGGCGTCGTCGGGGACGCGCAGCAGGATCGCCCCGCCGTGGCGCGGATCGAGGGCGCCCGAGGCGAGGACCAGCCCCTTCTTCTTCAGATCCCGCAGGTAGGTCCTGTGGGCCTCGAGATGCTCGAGAACCTCCTCCAGCGGTCGCCGGTAACGCACGAGAGCCAGGGCGTACATGTGTCGCTCCTCCCGTCGATCGACCATCGATTTTCGGCGCGCCGCACCGTCCCGCCGCCCGCCGGATAAGCGCCAATCGTACACGCTTTCCCGCCGGTGCGCGGCATGACGCGGGTGCTTGAACGGATCCGGGCCGAGTGGTAACGTGGGGGTGTGGTTCTACCGCTTCGCCACGGGAGGTGGACCATGACCCGACTCATCGCCCTGCTCGCAGTCTTCCTGATGTTCGCCATCCCGGCACTCACCCGATCGCAGGACCAGGGACAGCAGCCGCCCCCCCCTCCCAAGGTCCAGCCCACCAAATCGATCGTCGTCCCCGAGGCGGAGAAGAACCGCAGGAACCCGATCCCGAACGTGCCCGAGGCGATCGAGTCCGGGCGGAATCTGTTCGCCAGTCAGTGCGCCATGTGCCATGGAGTGAAGGGAGACGGCAAAGGCGAGTTGGTGGAGCGGCTGAAATTGATCGTGCCGAGCTTCGCGGACCCGAAGGTCCAGCGCCAGAGGACCGACGGTGAGTGGTTCTACATCCTCTCGAAGGGGCATGGCGAGATGCCGGCCGAGCAGCGCCTGGCCGACCAGAACAAATGGGAGATGATCCTCTACATGAGGACGCTCCGGGTCGCCGACAAGCCCCAGAAGTGACCCTCCGGGGCGCCATCCGCACGGCGCGGGTGGCGTCCCCAACGGGATTTGAACCCGTGTTCCCGCCTTGAAAGGGCGGTGTCCTGGGCCAGGCTAGACGATGGGGACGCGCGGGGCGCGGGCGGCGCGAAGCCCGCCGCCGGGCGCGTATCCTACCCCATTCTCCCGTCTTTCCACCATCGCAGATCCCGGGGCGGCGAATCGTGGAGGTAGGCTAAACTCCCGCCACCATGCCGCCCGCCCTTCTCGCACCGAGGCATCCGCTCCGTGGCCTTCTCCTGGCCCAGTTCTTCGGCGCCTTCAACGACAACGCCTGGAAGTGGATCGTCGCGCTCCTGGCCATCGGCGCCGCGCGCGACGGGGCGGGTGGGCACTTCGAGGCGCTGGCGCAGGCGCGCGCCACGCTCGTCTTCGTCGTCTTCACGCTGCCTCTGGCGCTCTTCTCCCTCCCCGCGGGCGCTCTGGTCGACCGGCGGAGCAAGCGCTCGATCATCGTGGCGATGAAAGGGGTGGAGGTCCTGCTGATGGCGGCGGGGACGGTCGCGCTCTTGGTCGACCCTTCGGGATATCTCCTGCCGCTCGCCGTCCTCGGGCTGATGGGGGCTCAGAGCGCTCTCTTCAGCCCGGCCAAGTACGGCATCCTGCCGGAGATCCTGCCGCACGCCCGCCTCTCCTCCGGCAACGCCCTCCTGGAGAGCTGCACCTTCCTCGCCGTCATCGCCGGCAGCGCCGCCGGTGGACAGCTGCTGCACGTGACCGGGGAGCGCGCCTGGATCGGAGGCCTTCTCCTGACGCTCTTCGCCCTGGTCGGGTTCGCCGCCGCCCTGTCGGTGCCGGAGGTCAGGCCCTCCAGCGCCGAGGGAGGTGTCCTCACGACCGTGCGGGGTGCCTGGGCGGCGATGCGGGCCGACCGCGTCCTCTGGCTGGCTGTCCTCGGCAGCGCCTTCTTCTGGGCCGTCGCCAGCCTCCTCGGACAGGACGTCCTCGTCTACATCAAGACGGTCCTCCGGGTCTCGGACGCCCTCTCCGGGGTGCCGCTGGCGGTCTTCGGGGTCGGGGTGGGCGCCGGGAGTCTCCTGGCGGCGCGCCTGTCGGCCTCCAAGGTCGAGTATGGCCTGATCCCGCTCGGGGCCGTCGGTCTTGCCGTCTTTACCTTCCTTCTCGGTCTCGCCGCCCCGGGGTTCGCCGGCACCGTCGTGCTGATGGCGCTCCTTGGCGCGGCGAGCGGACTGCTGATCGTGCCGCTCAATGCTCTCGTCCAGTGGCGCGCCCCCGTGGATCGCAAGGGCGGCGTCATCGCGCTCGCGAACGTCTTCGTCTTCACCGGCATCCTCGCCGGATCGCTCCTAGCGCAGGGAATGTCGAGCGCCGGCCTGTCGACGCGCGGGATCCTGATGGGGGCGGCGGCCGTCACCGCGGCGGGGACGCTCTGGGCCCTGAAGGTCCTGCCCGACGCGCTCCTGCGCCTGATCCTGATCCTGCTGACGCACACTGTCTACAGGCTGCGCGTCGTGGGGAGGGAGAACGTGCCGGAGAGCGGCGGCGCCCTCCTGGTCCCGAACCACGTCTCCTTCGTCGACGGGCTGCTCGTCCTCGCAAGCCTCGACCGCCCGGTGCGTTTCGTGGTCGACGCGGAGTATTTCTACTTCCCTCTCTGGAGCCCGTTCCTCAAGGCGCTGGGCGCCATCCCGATCTCGGCCTCGGGCGGCCCGCGCGTGGTCCTGCGCGCCCTGCGCGACGCCGGGCGCTTCCTCGACGAGGGGGAGCTGGTCTGCATCTTCGCGGAGGGTCAGATCACGCGCACCGGGATGATGCAGCCGTTCCGGCGCGGCCTGGAGCGGATCGTCAAGGGGCGGCAGACGGCGATCATCCCGACCCACCTCGATCGCGTCTGGGGGAGCATCTTCAGCCGTTCGGGCGGGAGATTCCTGACCAAGATCCCGGAGCGGGTTCCTTATCCGGTGACCGTCTCGTTCGGGACGCCGCTTCCGCCCGAGGTGCCGATCTACGAGGTGCGTCGCGCCGTGCACGAGCTGGGCGAGTCGGCGACCACGCTGCGCCGGGAGGACCGCCGGCCGCTGCATCACCTTTTCCTGCGCCAGGCCCGCCGCCGCCCCTTCGGCTTCGCCTTCGCCGATGCGACCCGGCCCCGGGTCTCCCGGATCGAAGCCGCGGCGGGCGCCGTCGCCCTGGCGCGCGTTCTGCGTCCGCACTGGCGCGGGCACCGCTTCGTCGGCATCCTTCTGCCCCCGAGCGTCGCCGGCGCCCTGGTGAACGTGGCCGCGGCCCTGGCGGGAAGGACGAGCGTCAACCTGAACTTCACGACCGGACCCGCCGGTATGGATTCGGCAGCCATGCAGGCGGGCCTCGTGACGATCGTGACCAGCCGCGTCTTCCTGGAGAAGGCCAAGATCGATCTCCCCGGGAGGCTCGAGCCGATCTGGATCGAGGATCTCTCCGCCTCCATCGGGAGCGGCCGGCGGCTCGTGTCGTTCCTCCTCGCCTGCCTGGCGCCGATCCGGCTTCTGGAGAAGGCCTGCGGCGCCGAGCGCTCCCCGACCCTGGATGACGTGACGACCGTCATCTTCAGCAGCGGCAGCACCGGAGATCCCAAAGGGGTCTTGCTGACCCACGCCAACGTCGATGCCAACGTCGAGGCGGTGGCGCAGGTGATGCAAGTCCAGCCTGCCGACCGGGTCCTCGGTATCCTGCCGCTGTTCCACTCCTTCGGCTACCTGATCCTCTGGTTCGCGGCCAACCACAGGATGGGGGTGGTCTTCAACCCCAGCCCGCTCGACACCGGGGCGATCGGGAGCCTGGTGCAGCGCTACCGGGTGACGATCCTGGTCGCGACTCCGACCTTCCTGCAGCTCTACCTGAGGCGCTGCACCCCCGCCCAGTTCGGCTCGCTGCGCATCGTCCTCGCGGGCGCGGAGAAGCTCTCCGAGCGCACGGCCCAGGCGTTCGAGGATCAATTCGGCATCCGGCCGCTCGAGGGGTACGGCACGACCGAGTGCGCTCCGGTGATCGCCGTCAGCACCCTCGACTACCGCGCCCCGGGGTTCTACCAGCCCGGCTCACGGCGCGGCTTCGTCGGCCAGCCGCTTCCGGGCGTGTCGGTGCGCATCGTCGAACCGGAGAGCTTCGCTCCCCTGCCGCCCGGAACCCCAGGAATGCTCCTGGTCAAGGGGCCGAACATCATGCGGGGCTATCTGGGCCGGAGCGATCTGACCGCCAAGGCGATCCGAGACGGCTGGTACATCACCGGCGACATCGCCCTGATGGACGAGGACGGCTTCATCCGCATCACCGACCGCCTGTCGCGCTTCTCGAAAATCGGCGGCGAGATGGTGCCGCACGGGCGGGTGGAGGAGGCGCTGCTCGAGGCGGCGGGAGCGGGCGTTCAGGTCTTCGCGGTGACCGCCGTTCCGGACGAGCGCAAGGGGGAGAGCCTCGCCGTCCTGCACACCCTGGACGAGGCGCTCCTCCCCGAGATCCTGAAGAAAGTCGCGGCAGCGGGCCTCCCGAACCTCTTCATGCCGCGGCTCGACCACTTCGTCAAGGTGGAGAAGCTCCCGATCATGGGCACCGGCAAGATCGACCTGCGCGAGGTGAAGAGGATCGCTTCCGAGGCGCTGGCGCGCCCCGCCTGAGCGTCGAAGCGGGCCGCGACCGGCCGCCCCTACTTCTCGATCCCGAGCAGCTCCACTTCGAAGACGAGGGTGGCGCCCGGCTTGATCTTCGGGGGCGCGCCACGGTCGCCGTACGCCAGCTCGGAGGGGCAGATCAGCCGGCTCTTCCCTCCCACCTTCATCGCCTGCAGCCCCTGGGCCCAGCAGGGAATGATGCCGCTCAGGGGGAAGACCGCCGGCTCTCCCCGGTCGATCGAGCTGTCGAACACCGTTCCGTCGATGAGCGTTCCCTTGTAGTGCACCTTCACCTTGTCGGCCGGCGTGGGGGAGGCGCCGCTCCCGGCGCTGATCTCCTGGATGATGAGACCCGACGGTGTCTTCACGGCCCCCTTCTCGGCCGCCGCCTTCGCCAGGAAGGCCTGCCCTGCCGCGCGCTCGGACTCGGAGCCGATCTTGGCGCGCGCCGTCGCCAGGTCGCGGATCTTCGGGCCGTAGACGTTCAGGTCGACCTTGCGCTCATGCTTCAAGGCCCCGTCCGTCAACCCCTCCTTGACGATCGTCAGCTCCGCCTCCGTGAGGTTGAGAGAGGCGAGGTTGTCGCTCATCACCAGCCCGACGGCGTAGAGAGTCTTCTGGTCGTCGGTGCCGAGGTTCGGGGCAGCGCCCTTCGAGCATGCGAGGATGGCCAGAGGAACGAGGATCGCCACGGGGAATACCCTTCTCATCGGTCCAACTCCTTTTCATGGGGAAGAGCGTGGTGAGCCGTGCTGGACTCGAACCAGCGACCCTCTGATTAAAAGTCAGATGCTCTACCGCCTGAGCTAACGGCCCGTCTATGGTTTCCTGCGGCCGGCGAGCGGCCGCTCCGCTGCGGCGTCGCCCACTCTACCACCATCGGGGTCGGGGAAAACAGATGTGGTGTCGCTCTCACCCCCTGGCCGGCCGTAGTATAGTCAGCCCCTCGGAACCGGGCCCTGGGTCAGGTTCCATTCGCCGAAGGAGAGAGTGCCGATGAGACATACCGAGCGATGCGCTGTAGCCAACCGACTTCCCTCGACGGTCCCCGCGCTCGTGATCGCGGCGCTGCTCGGGCTGCTTCTGACGATCCCCGCGCTTGCGGCCGGGCTCGATCTGAACGCCAAGGGGCGCACCGACGCCGACCACGACCGCGACGCCTACAACAAGCCGGCCGAGCTGTACTCGTTCTGGGGTCTCAAGGAGGGGATGCACGCGATGGACCTCTTCCCGGGCGAAGGGTACACGACGGTTCTCATGGCCCAGATCGTCGGCCCGCGCGGCAAGGTCCTGGCCTTCGGGTCGTACGATCACGAGCACTTCGACAAGAAGATCAAGCCGATGAACCTCACGAACGTCGAGGAGACGGTGCTGGCCGAGCCGGAGGGGTTCGGCTCCGACCTGACCAAGGCGCTGGCCAAGGTCCCGACCGCCTCGCTCGACGCCGTGCTCACCATCCGCAACTACCACGATCTCAAGAACCCGGCCGAGGCGCTGGCGGAGCTGAAGAGGGTCCTGAAGCCGGGCGGCGTGCTCGGGATCGCCGATTCGCGCGCGACGTCGGGGCGGGACGAGCCCAACCATCGCATCGCCGACGACGTGATCATCCGCGAGGTGACGGCGGCGGGGTTCACTCTGTCCGGGACCTCGCAGATGCTCTCGAATCCGAAGGATGACTACAGCAAGGGATTCTGGG
>DASTNM010000373.1:0-2072 GCA_035762745.1 Candidatus Polarisedimenticolia bacterium | reverse complement strand
GCGAGGCGATCGGCGGGCGATCGGCGCTCGATCCCTACCTGGCGTCGCGAGGCACGACCCCGGGGGAGATCGGCGTCGACGATGGCGACGGCTATGGCACGGCCGTGCAGGGGGTGGCCAATCCGCAGACGGGCGCCAAAGAGCTCGATCGCTTCTACACCCTGGTCGGTGAGGGAGGGACTCCTGTCGGCGTCTACGGCGTGCGCGACATCGGCCCATTCCTCGACCACGGCGCCGTCGGCCTCTTCTCCGGCGCGCCCGCGACAACGCACATGCATTTTGCCTACGGCCTGGGGGGAATCTCGACGCAGCAGTTTGCGCGCGACCTGTTCAGGGCGGGGTACAGCGGGAGTCTGTTCACCATGACCGGGCGGATGTCCGATTTCCTGATCGAGTTCGTCTACGGGCCTTACGGGGGAGGGCTCGCCGTGGGGCTCAATGCCTCCCGAGCCGATTTCTACGGCGACCGTACGCCCGGATCCCCATAGGTCCGCCCCACCGAGGACCTGGCGCCAACCCGAGGCGCCGCGGCCGTCCCGGCTCTCCTCCCGCGGGACGGCCGCGCTAGGTCTCCCCTCCCGCTCGCCGGCGCGTCGGGCCGAAGGTGGAGGAGGCGAGGTAATCGCGAACCGGGATCAGGCGAAGCCGCGACAGGAGGTCGTCAACCTTCCTCGGAAAGCCTCGCAGGCCATCGTAATGAGCCACCCGGTAAAGCAGCGGAAGTGCGACCCGGGGCGGATCGGGGTCGAACTCCCACGGGTGCAGATCGATGACCGCCGGGGCGCCGCGGTCGTTGCGGCGGGCGATCTCCCGCAGCAGGGAACGGTTGGGAACGCGTCTCAGGGCCCAGCCCGAACCGAACAGGAGGCGCACTCCGCAGAAACGCCCGACCAGGGGAGGCAGCTCGAGAATCGAGCCGTCCGGGCGATCGATGAGATGCGGGTCATGGCGCCAGGAGGGATCGCCGATCCAGACGATTGGGGCGAGGCTGGCGTCGTAGCGCATCCCTTCGCGCACCAGGACGTCGAGCGCCGTGGTGATCACCCCCGAGGCACGGCGAGCCCGCCCGGCGCCGGGCGTTCCACCGAGGCTCCAGCGGGCGGCCCGGTGACCCACGACCGGCTCGCCCGTCACCCCCTCCACCGCCTGGCGGGCCCGTCGAAGGTCTGTCAGGAACTCCTCCTCCGACATCGTCCCCACCGAACGATGCAGGTAGCCGTGCGTCGCCACCTCGTGCCCGCGCTCGTGAATCTCGCGCACCAGCCCCTGGTGGCGTGCCGCCACCCAGCCGAGGACGAAAAAGGTGGCGCGGATGTCGTGGCGGTCGAGGATCGCCAGGAGAAGACGCGCGGTCGTCTCGACACGACTCGGCAGCCGGTCCCAATCGCCCGGCGGGATCACGTCGCCGTCGATGTGGAACCACTCTTCCAGGTCGACCGTCAGGATGTTCGCCGCCGGGGGCAATCGAACCTCGTCGTCTCGTCGCGCGGAGGCGTGAGGGGCGCGAGTGATAACACGTCGCGGCCGCCCGGTCAACGTGGCGGCGCGCTAGAATGCTCTCCGTGTCGATCGGCTTCGACCTCGGATCGTCGAGCGCCAAGGCGCTCCGCACCGCCCGGCGCGGCGAACGGCTTGCCGCCGCCGTCCGGCGGCGGATCGGAACCAGGCGCCGGGCCGGCGGCCGGGTCGAGCACGATCCCGAGGAGATCGTCCGCGCCACACTGGGGGTGCTGCGGACCGCGGGCGCCGCGGCCTCCGGCGGGAAGCGCGAGGCGGAGGCGCTGCCGCTCGGGATCGCCACGCAGCGCTCGACCGTCCTGTTCTGGGATCGAGACGGCGGACGGCCGCTGACGCCTGCCTACTCCTGGCAGGATCTGCGCGGCGCGCCGCTCTGCGCCCGGCTCCGGCGCCTGACCTCGCCGCCCGGCTTCTCCGGCGCCGGTGATCTCGACGCCGCCGTGGCGGCGCGCACCGGGTTGCGGCTCAGCCCGCATTACTCCGCCGCCAAGATCGCCTGGGCCCTGGCGCACGTCCGGGGTCTGCGGCGGGGCGTGGCGGCCGGTCGGATCCTC
>DASTNM010000372.1:0-2077 GCA_035762745.1 Candidatus Polarisedimenticolia bacterium | reverse complement strand
AAGCCCTCCGGATCGCCGCGCTGCTCGCCACCCCCGCCCTGGCCCTCGCCTCGGGCGACTCGGGCACCGGCGCCGTCAGCGAGATGCAGGTCTCGGGCAAGCAGTTCATGATGATGATCGGCGCGCTCGTGGTGATGGGGGTCGTCGTCTACGGCGCCGCCAAGCTGACCGGCGGCGGCTCGAAGAAGAAGTCGTAGCGGCAGTCTCTCCTGGAGCGAAGGCGCCGCCGCGCGGGTCCGCCCGCCGGCGGCGTTCTATTTCAGGGGACCTGCGGTCTCAGGATCCTACACATCTAGCGAGGCGCATCCGGGTGTGATCTACCCGCGCCATGGAGATCAGTGGCGAGGTCGAGGGATCCGATTTTGGAGACGGGCGGCTGAGCAGGCGGCACCTGCGGCTGGCCGAGTTGCTGGCCAAGGACCCCTCCCAAAGCTTTCCGAAGGCGACCGGGACGGACGCTGAGCTCGAAGGTACGTACCGGTTCCTGAACAACCGGTCGGTCACTCCGGAAGCGGTGCTGGCGCCGCATCACGGCGCCACAGTGCAGCGATGCGCCGCGCTTCGGCACGTCCTCATCGCGCACGACACGACGGAGCTGGGATTCGGCACACCGAGGCCAGGTCTTGGCCGAGGGCGGGGCACCGAATGCGACACCTTCCTCGGGCACTTCGCGCTTGCGCTGACGCCGTCGCGAGAGGCACTTGGGGTTCTCGGTCTCCGAACGTTCTTCCGCGGCGCCCCTGGCAAGAGCACGGAGGCCAAGGAATCGCAGCGCTGGCGTGACCTCATCGACGACGTAGTCGCTCGGATAGACGGGCAGTTCGAGGCGGTCCACGTCATGGACCGTGAAGCCGACGCCTACGAACTCCTCGCCGTCCTCGTCAGCAGGGGGGAGCGCTTCGTCGTTCGCCAGCAGTTCGACCGGGCGGTGACGTTTGAGGGAGAGGCCCTCAGGACCCGCGCTGCCATGGAGGGCGCTCCGGTGCTGTTGGAGCGTGAGGTGAAGCTCTCCAGGCGAGCCCCGGGCAAGAAGCACCGAACGCCGCCGAAGCAGAGGAAGCGGCATCCATCTCGGCCGGCACGCATCGCGCAGTTGAAGGTGACTGCCAGGGGGTTCGACGTGCACCGGCCAGCCCACTTGAGAACGGGCCCTGCTCACCTGGCGTTGAACGTGGTCCTCGTCAACGAGCCGAATCCGCCGGCAGGGCTCGAGCCCGTGGATTGGTGCCTCATCACTTCCGAGGCCATCGAGTCCTCGGAAGACGTCGCGGCGATCGTCGATGCCTACCGGGCTCGCTGGGTGATCGAGGAGTACTTCAAGGCCCTCAAGACCGGGTGCGCATTTGAGAAGCGCCAACTGGAGACGCGAACCGCGATCCTGAACGCACTCGCGCTATTCGCGCCCATCGCGTGGCAGTTACTCGTTCTGCGCCAGTTGAGCCGCGACGCATCCGGAACACCGGCCGGCATGGTCCTCTCACCCCTGAAGTTGCGCATTCTAAAGGGCCACAAGCGGACGAAGCTACGCGACGGCGCCACCGTCAAGGAGGCGATGCTCGCCATCGCGGCTCTCGGCGGCCACATCAAGAACAACGGTGACCCAGGCTGGATCGTCCTCGGGCGAGGCTACGAAGACCTGCTCCTGCTGGAACAGGGCGCGGCCATCGCCCTCGGATGTGATCAATCCTGAGACCTGCGGTCCCCTCCGCTAGGACCCGCCGCGCGCTCGCAAGACCGTCACGGTGCACGGGGCCTCGGCGGCCACCTTGGTCGAGACCGTCCCGAGCAGCCGGAAGAAGGAGAGCGGCTCCGGCGCCGCCTCCGGGGCGACGCGCGTCGAGACCGCCCCGAGCATCCCGCGCAGCGCCACGTCCCGGGGCGGCGCGCCGATCACGATGTGGTCGACGTGGTTGGCCCGGGCGTAGGCGAGCAGCGCCTCCGCAGGGCTCTCCGACTCCACGACGTGGAAGGAGACCTGCCCCGCGGCGAGCTGGAGCGGCTCGGCCCAGTGGCGAAGGACCACGAGGTGGCGGATCCGCTGGCGCGAGGCGGTCTCGTCCGCGCCGCTCCCGCCGAG
>DASTNM010000371.1:0-3999 GCA_035762745.1 Candidatus Polarisedimenticolia bacterium | reverse complement strand
GAGGTGGTCCTTGAGGAGCTTGCTGCCCAGCGCCACGGCGCTCTGCGGCTGGACCGCCCCGTTGGTCCAGACTTCGAGCGTCAGCTTGTCGTAGTCGGTCGTCTGCCCCAGGCGCGCGTCCTCGACGGTGTAGTTGACCTTCTTGACCGGCGAGTGGACCGAGTCGATCGGGATGTAGCCGATCGTCAGGTCGTGGTCGAAATTGCGATCGGCCGGGACGTAGCCGCGGCCCGGCTTGACGCGCATCTCGATCGAGAGCTTGCCCTCCTCGGACAGCGTGGCGATGTGGACCTCGGGATCGAGGATCTCGACGTTCGGGTTGCTCTCGATGTGCCCCGCCTTGATCTCCACCGCCCCCTCGGCCTTCAAGTAGATCGTCTCGGGGTGGCTGACGTTCATCTTGATCGGGATCTGCTTCAGGTTGAGGATGAGATCGATCGTGTCCTCCACCACGCCGGGGATCGAGGTGAATTCGTGCAGCACGCCCTCGATCTTCACCGCGGTGATCGCCGCCCCCTCCACCGAGGAGAGGAGGACCCGGCGCATGGCGTTGCCGATCGTGGTCCCGAAGCCCCTCTCGAAGGGCTGGGCCCAGAATTTCCCGTACGTCGGGGTCAGCGACTCCAGGTCGCATTCAAGCCGCTTAGGCCTCTGAAAACCTTTCCACAGCATCTCCTCACTCCTCCTCGCGGAACGCGCCTTCGGGCGCGATCCTGTTCGGTTACTTGCTGTACAACTCGACGATCAGCTGCTCCTGGATCGGCATGGTGATCTCGTCGCGCCGCGGGAGCGACGCGATGCTGCCGCGCAGGTGCTCGATGTCCGGGGAGAGCCACGCCGGTATCCCCCGGCCCCGGGCCGCCTCCAGCGAGGCGAGCACGGCCGGGTTCTTGCCCATCTTGTCCTTCAGGCTGATGACCTGTCCCGGTTTCAAGAGATAGGAAGGCACGTCCACCTTGCGGCCGTCCACACGGACGTGCCCGTGGGCGATGAGCTGGCGCGCCTGGGCGCGCGAGCCGGAGAAGCCGAGGCGGTAGACGATGTTGTCCAGGCGCCGCTCCAGGTTCACCAGCAGCAGCTCACCCGTCACCCCCTTGCGGCGGTTGGCCTCCTGGAAGGCCAGGCGGAACTGGTTCTCGAGAAGGCCGTAAATCCTCTTGACCTTCTGCTTCTCCCGCAGCTGCACGCCATACCCCTGGATCTTGACGCGGCGCTTCCCGTGCTGCCCCGGCGCGAAGTTGCGCTTCTCGATGGCGCACTTCTCGGTGAAGCAGCGATTGCCCTTGAGGAAGAGCTTCATCCCCTCACGGCGGCAGAGCCGGCAGACCGAACCACGAATCCTGGCCACGAACGACCTCCTTCCCTCAGACCCGCCGACGCTTCGGTGGGCGGCACCCGTTGTGCGGGATCGGGGTGACGTCCTTGATTGCCTTCACTTCGATGCCGATCGACTGCATGGCGCGGATCGACGACTCGCGCCCCGCCCCCGGCCCCGTCACCCGCACCTCCACCTGGCGGACGCCGTGCTCCCGCGCCGCGTTGCCGGCCGCCTGCGCCGCCAGCTGGGCGGCGAACGGCGTCCCCTTGCGCGACCCCTTGAACCCGACGCAACCGGCCGACGACCAGGACAGGACGTTGCCGGTCTGATCGGTGAAGGTGATCACCGTGTTGTTGAACGACGCGTGCACGGTGGCGATGGCGAACGGGACGTTCTTCTTGTCCTTCTTCTTGGCCGGCCCCTTGTGAGCCGCCGGGGCTTCCTCGCCGGCCGCGGCCTCGGATGATTTCGCCTCTTCCTTTGGCCCCGCGGATTTCGCGGCGCGGGCCGGCTTCTCCGGCTTTTCGGCCTTGTCGCCTTTCGGGGCGGCCTCGTCCTCCGGCGCCCCGGACTTCTTCTCCTTCGTGTCAGCCATCGTCTCCCCTTGTCCCGTGCCCCTTCGCCTCAGCCCTTCTTGCCGACCGGCGCCTTCTTCTTGCCGGCCACCGTCTTGCGCGGGCCCTTGCGGGTGCGCGCGTTGGTGTGCGTTCTCTGCCCCCGCACCGGCAGGTTGCGCCGGTGGCGCATGCCGCGGTAGGAGCCGATGTCGATCAGGCGCTTGATGTCCATCTGGACGTTCTTGCGCAGATCTCCCTCGACCTGGCCCTCCTCCTGAATCACGTCGCGGATGCGACGCACCTCGTCCTCGGCCAGGTCCTTCACCTTGATGTTTTTGCCCACCCCCGCCTTCGTCAGGATCCGGTTGCTGCGCGGCCGGCCAATCCCGTAGATTTGGGTCAGGGCGATTTCAATCCGCTTGTTCTGCGGCAGGTCGATGCCGGCGATGCGGGCCAAAGCGCTCCTCCTATCCCTGGCGCTGCTTATGCTTGGGGTTGTCGCAGATCACCCGGACCACCCCGCGCCGCTTGAGTACCTTGCACTTGTCACAAATCTTCTTGACCGACGCCCTGACCTTCATCCTCTCGCTCCACGCGTGCCGCGACTCCGGCCGCGACTATTTGAACCGGTAGACGATCCGCCCCCGTGACAGATCGTAGGGCGACAGCTCCACGAGCACCTTGTCCCCCGTCAGGATGCGGATGAAGTTCTTGCGCATCTTGCCCGAGATGTGCGCCAGGACCTGGTGCTTGTTCTCCAGCTGCACGCGGAACATGGCGTTGGGAAGCGGCTCGACGACCACCGCCTCGACCTGGATCGCCTCGTCCTTCGGCACCTAGAGCCCCTCCACGTCACCCCCCAGGATCAGGGGGCCGTTCTCGGTGATGGCGACCGACCTCTCGAAGTGGGCCGAGAGCGAGCCGTCGATCGTCGAGGCGGTCCAGCCGTCGGACTGGATCCGCACCGCCGGATCGCCGGCGTTCACCATCGGCTCGATCGCCAGGACCAGCCCCTCCTGCAGCCGCGGGCCCGTCCCCGGTGTCCCGTAGTTCGGCACCTGCGGATCCTCGTGCAGCGATGTCCCGATCCCGTGGCCCACGAACTCGCGCACCACCGAACGGCCGCTCGACTCGACGTGCCGCTGGATGGCGGCCGAGACGTCGCCCAGACGGTTGCCCGCCCGCGCCATCTCGATCCCGCGCAGCAACGACTCCTTCGTCACCCGCATCAGCTCCTGCGCCTCGGGCGACACCCGGCCCACCGGCACGGTCACCGCGGCGTCGCCGAAGTAACCGTCGAGAATCACGCCGAAATCGAGACCGACGATGTCCCCCTCCCGCAGCACCTTCTTCGGTGACGGGATGCCGTGCACCACCTCCTCGTTGATCGAGGCGCAGAGCACGCAGGGATAGCCGCGGTACCCCTTGAACGCCGGCCGGACCCGGGCCTCGCGGCACATCGCCTCGGCCCGACGATCGAGGTCCATCGTCGTCACCCCCGGCTCGACCTGCCGCGCCAGGGTCGCCAGGATCTGCGCGACAACCCGGTTGCAGCGGTCCAGCGTCTCGATCTCCTCCCGCGACTTGTAGATGATCATCACCTCAAACCCGGCAGGCCCGCCGCGATCCGGGCGTAAACGTCCTCAGGCTTGCCTCGTCCGTCCACCGTCACCAGCAGACCCTGCCGCTGGTACCGGCTGATGAGCGGCGCCGTCTGCTCCTGGTAGACCCGCAACCGCTGCCCGATCGCCGCCTCCGCGTCATCGGCGCGCTGCCGGAGCGCCCCGCCGCACGCGTCGCAAATCCCCGACACCTTCGGCCGGTTGTAGCGCACGTGAAAGGTCGCCCCGCACGCCCCGCAAACCCGGCGCCCGGTCAGCCGATCGAGGATCTCCGGCTCCGGGACGACGATGTTGATCACCGCGTCGAGCGCCTGGCCTCTCGCGGCCAGCACCCGATCCAGCAGGTCGGCCTGCTCCACCGTCCTCGGGAATCCGTCGAGGAGGAACCCCGCGCCCGCATCCGGCTGCCCGAGTCGCTCCCGCATCATCTCGCCGACCAGATCGTCGGGCACCAGCCCGCCGCCCTCGACGATCGCCCGCACCTTCTGTCCCAGCGGCGATC
>DASTNM010000370.1:0-5909 GCA_035762745.1 Candidatus Polarisedimenticolia bacterium | reverse complement strand
TCTGCGGGCTCGACCTCGTCGCCCTCGGCGGACCGCGGCGCCCGCCCGTCCGGCCGATCCACTCGCCGATCATGAACGAGGCGCCCAGCTACGGGTCGGACTTCTCGCGCGGTATGCGGATCGATTTCGACGACCGCGCCGTCATCTACCTGTCGGGGACCGCCAGCATCGACGCGGAAGGGCTGGTCGCGCACGCCGGCGACATCGAGCGGCAGACCGACCGGATGCTCGCCAACGTCGAGTCGCTGCTGGCCCAGCAGCACGCCGGACTCCGGCATGTCGTCTCGGCAGTCACGTATCTCAAGGAGAAAGACGATCGGCCCGCGCTCGTCGCCGCCCTGCGCCGCCGCGGATTCCCCGAAGCCGTGCCGCACACCATCTGCCACGCCCCCATCTGCCGCCCCGACTGGCTGTGCGAGATGGAGCTGGTGGCCATCCTGACCTGATCCGGCTCCCGCCGGTGGGCGCCACGCCTGGGCTACGACTTCTTTTTCTTCGCCTTCTCCACCGGAGCGCGCGTGCCCGAGAAGGTGTAGGTCAGGACGGCGCCGTCCTTCTTGGTCCAGACCATGCGGCCGGCGATCGTGTCGCCCGTCCAGTTCGTCGTCCAATCGATCTTCCCTTCGGAGCTGCTCCTGGTCTGGGCCGTGATCACGTTCCCTTCGAGCTTGTAGGGAGCGGCCCCGAAGCCTTGCTCGACGCCCCCCCTCAGGCGGAGGAATCCCTCCTTCAGGATCAGGGTGTCGCTGCTCGCCTTCTCCCCCCGCGCGGCGGCCCCGGCGTCGGGGGTGATCTTCACGTTCCAGTTGTCTTCGGGGCGCAGGGTCTTCTTCTTCGCCAAAAGGGGCGTGGCGGTCGTCAGCAGGGCCAGGAGCACTGCGACGAGCGTGACGAATCTTCCTTTCATCGTGTGATCCTCCTCGGGCGCGGCGCTAGGGAGACAAAGATACATCACCTCTTCTCGCCTGTGGCGTGCCGGCCGTCTTTCTCACGCGCCGGTCGTCACCGGGGGCGGCGCGACCCGCGGCTTGCGCAGCGGGCGCCAGAGGCCGCCCTCGGTGAAGCAGCCCCAGGCCCAGCGCAGCCAGCGCAGGAGGGCCTGGGCCAGCCAGAGGGCCCAGGCGAGCATCGCCAGGCGGTAGATCATCACCGGGATCGAGAAGACCCACGGCCGCGGAAGAGTTTCGCCGGCGCGGTCGAGGTACCAGCGCAGCCGCCCCATTAACGACCAGTTGCCGGTGATCTGCATCTCGGGCAGCCCGAGCAGCCCCTTCTGGATCGACCAGAAGAGCCCCGCAAGGGCGAGCGGGGTCCAGACGGTCAGGAGAATCTGCATCGTGTCGAAGCCGGCCTTGCCGAGAGCGGCGCCGCGCTCCCTGCGCCATCCCAGGACCAGGATCCAGGCGACGATCCCGAGCGCGACCCAGAGAGGAACCTGCGTCAGCCCGAGGCTGAGGAGGAACCAGTGCTGCCAGCGCAGGGGAGTCTGTCGCACCGTGCCGAGGCCGAGGGAGAGCAGCAGGCTGACGACCAGCAGGCCCCAGAAGAGGACCGCCGGGCCGAGGCGCGGGCCCCAGAGGACCAGGGTCCAGCGATCCGCGGGCATGTCGATCTGGACCTCGGCGTTCACGCTCGGCACCCCGAGGCGCACCTCGGGGGCGCGGAAGAAGGCGCGGATGCCGGCGTTCTGCCTCCACGAGAGCGAAATCGTCTGGCGGCCGGGGGTGATCGGCAGGGTGACGTCACGACCCTCCTGGCGGATCGGCTGGACGGCGTCGTTGATGGAGACCGTCTGCAGCTCGACCCCCTCGGGGAGCGTCACGGTATGCTGCCCGCCCCGGCTGCTCCGCGCGGTCAGGTCGAGGCTGGCGTCGGTGGCTCGCAGGCCGGGGTGCAGCGTCAGGTAGGCCCGGTCCAGGGTGAGCGTCGGTCCGGCGACCCCCTGCGGGCGGCCGACCGCGATGCTGACAGCCTCTCCCGGCCAGGGCCGCCATTCGCGCACCCGGACCTCGCCCTGCTCCGGGAGATGGATGACCGGGATCCCCTTCGGCTCCAGGTGCCACATCGGCCCGGCCATCACCCGCCAGATCTCGACCCAGGGGACGGAATCGGGGGAGCGCAGCTCGAGGAGCGGGGCCTCCGACAGGGATGACTCCCAGGCGATCTGCGAGACCTGGGGACCCAGGTTCACCTGCGCCCTGCCGTTCGCGACCCGCACCTCCGCCGAGGTGACCGACTCGCCCGCCAGCAGCGGGACTTCGAGCAGCACCGGGGCGCCGGGAGGACTCAGCCGGACGACCCGGGTCCCGACCTGCCACTTGAGACCGAGGCGCAGCTCCCGCTCGACGCGCACGAAGGGAGGGAGCGTCCCGGGCTCGAGGGCGTGCGCCAGCCGACGATCGCCGCCGCGCAGCTGCGTCAATTGCAGGCTGTCGTCCACCAGGCCGTCCTCGCGCAGGCCGTCAATCCGCCATCCCTGCGCGCGCGCCGTGACGCGGTGCGGCCGGAGAGGGAACGGGATCTGGATCGACTCCCGATCGGGAAGCGGGCCGTCCATCACCACCTGATGGACGCCGGGGGAGATCTGCAGCCAGAGCCGGCCGTCGGAGGTCCGCAGCAGCGCCGCGGCCGGAGCGCCGTCCAGCAGCACCTGCTGCGGGATCCACTGATCGGCGGCCCCGGGGAGCGGGACCGCGGTCTCGGCGGCGGCCTGCAGCTCCTGGCGCACCCGCAGGGTGGACGGGGAGGCCTCGAGAGCGAGGCGCGGGCTGGAGGCGCAGTCGGGGCTGCACTCCGGCGGCGCCAGCAGGCGGCCTCGGAGGGCCTCGAGGAGATCGGCCGGCGGCATGTCGGCCCGCGCCGGGCGCGGCGCGAGACAGAGAAGCGTCGCGAGGATCAACGCCAGGCGCGCTCCTCCCGACAGACCGATCCGCCTCAGAAGAGGCGCGACGCGGGCGCCGCCCGCGAGGCCGAGAAGGCAGATCGCCAGGAGCGCCAGGAGCGCGACGCGCAGGAAGGCGAGGACGAAGTTCACGCCGGGCGGGACGAGAAAGAAATGCAGCCTCTGCGTCTGTTTGACCGGCCCGCGCCAGCCCAGGGTCACCGTCCTCCAGGACCAGTCCGGCAGACCCGGCCCGGTCTGCACGACCGTGGCGGGGTCGATGGCGTTGAGGAAGCTGCTGTAGTCGGCCTTCTTCCGGGGCAGAGGCGGGGCGGACGCGCCGAGCGCTCCGCTGATCACGCCACCGGCCACCTTCTCATCGGACAGCACATTCACCTCGTAGTTGGCCTCCGGCTGCTCGCCCTCCTGGACGGTCTCCTCGGATCCCGCTCGGCGGCCGGCCGTCTCGTACCCCTCCAGATTCGCGAAGCCGATACCGGACGCGTCTCCGGTCGCCGCCATCCCCATGAACACCGTGGGGGACCAGGAGTACTCCAGGACCGGGTAGATCGCCGCGCGAACCTGCTGGACCAGGAAGGGGATGGCGACCAGCGCCAGGACCGCCATCGCCACGAGGTGGTAGAGCCTGACCAGTCGCAGCAGCCGTCCGGCCGGCAGCGCCCGGCGCAGGGCCTCTCCCAAAAGGACCGCGAGCCAGCTCCAGCGCGGCGCGCCCGGCTCGATCCAGGTCAGCGCCAGGGCCGCGAGCGTCAGCGCTCCCCAGTTTCGTCCCCACAACTTCGCCACCGCCATCGTGGCGATC
Source organism: Candidatus Polarisedimenticolia bacterium (assembly GCA_035762745.1). GTDB lineage: Bacteria > Acidobacteriota > Polarisedimenticolia > Gp22-AA2 > Gp22-AA2 > DASTNM01. Next base: position 2,205 of record DASTNM010000370.1, on the reverse strand, counting down.
AGGACGAGGAAGAGATCGAGCAGAGTCCAGGCGGAGATCCAGGTGGTGGAGACGTCGTCGACGCCCGAGGCGTGGAACAGGCGCCAGCCGGGCGCCAGGTGCAGTGCTCCCGTGACCTGCTGGAAGTCGCGGTCCCACCCGACCGCCGGCAGGCTCGAGACGCGGCCCGGCAGACGGCTGTCGGCCTCCAGGCGCACCTTCCCCTGCCGGATCTCGACGCCGGCGGCGGTAGTCTCGCCCAGGCGGGTGATGAACTGGTCCTGGCCGTTCACCGCCACCCGTCCGAGGAGGGACGGCGCCGGCATCTCCAGGCGCCAGCCGCGCTCCATGACGCCGTTGATCTCGTCGTGCACCGTGTATCCCCCGCCCTCGAAGTCGAGCCAGAAGGTGCGCCGCAGGCTGAGGCGATCGGGCGCGGGGTCGGAATCGCCGCGCCTCTTCTCGGTCAGCCGCATCGTCTCCCCTGGGTGGATCAGGTAGGCCGGCAGACGCTTCCACTCGTCGGGCAGCGTCGTCTGCTGCGGGTCGATCGACGGCACCCCCTCGATCGTCGCCAGGCGCAGGTGGGGGCGGGCGTCGAAGACCCAGACTTCATCCGGATCCCACGGTCCCCCGGGATCCTGGAGCGTGAGCGACGTCGCCGGGCCTTCGTGTCGGGCCACGATCTCGATCGTCCAGCGGCCGGGACGCACCTGGACGCGCAGGCGCCCGTCCGGCTCCAGACGCGCGGGGAGCGGACTCGTGAGGGAGAGCGGCACGAAGCGGTCGGGGAGCGCCCGGCCCAGGAGCGCCTCGCGGCTCTTGCCGGAGATCTGCAGGTCGAGGCGCGTCGTGAGGAGCAGGGGAATGTCGTCGGCCACGCTCCGGTGCACGGCGATCTCCATGCGGCTCTCCCCTTCTTCGGCCCCGGGGCGCTTCTGCAGCCACAGCCGTCCCTGCTCGTCGCGACCGGGAAAGGGGACCTCATGGCCACGGACGGTCAGGCGGAGAAGACCGGTCTCGGTTGGAACCTGCAGGAGAGGGGGAAGGGCGTCCCACTCGAAGGCGCCGGACACCGTGTGCCGGCCTCTCGTCAGCCTCACCTTGGGGAGATCGCGCGGCGCCACGACGGCGGGCTTGCCGTCGATTCGAACCTCCTGGGGCCAATAGCGGGCATCGCCCGGCAACGGGACCCAGGCATCCTTGAAGGTCATCCAGTTCTGGGTGAAGCGGCCGCCGCGCTCTCCCAGGTCGAGGACGAGGCGCGACGGCCAGAGGCACTGCCGCCGATCCGCGGCCCCCTGGAAGAAGGGGCAGCGCGCCTCCTCGTGGTCGTACAGGACCCAGTCGACCCACGGCCGCAGCGGCTCGGGCGTCCGGTCTCTCGTGAGAGGTTCGGCCGCCGCCGCGGGGCGTCCGGCGAGAGGGACGAGCAGCAGGAGAGCAGGCAGCAGGCGAAGGAGCCCGTTCGAGCGCTTCATGATTCCTCCCGGCAGGGCTGTCGGAGTGGCGATCGATGAGCGGAGCCCGCGCGAAATCGGGCCGGACGACGAACGCGCTGAGCCTATCGTCAGCCGCTTCCCGCCGTCAAGCGCCCCAAGTTCAATCGGCACGCCTGCGCGGCGCGCGGGAGCCGGGCTGTTGCGCCCGGCCGGGAGGCGGTGGTAGGTTGAGCCGCCGGCGGCTTCTCGACGCGTCCGCGCGGAACATGGAGGCACTCATGATCGACGAGAGCAGGATGATCGGGAAGGGCTCGAAGGAGGTGGAGGGCGGAGTCCTCCGTCATCGCCCGCTGGCGGGATCGCTGCTGCTCGTGGCGCTGATGGCCGCCACCGCGTGTGTGTCGAACGGCAAGTATCAGCTGGCCCTTCAAGAGAGGGACGACCTCGCGGGCAGGAAGAGCGCCCTGGAGGCCCAGTACGCGGAATCCGTCAAGCGCGGCGAGGCCCTCGCCCAGGAGAAGGAGTCGCTGAGCGGTGAGAAAGCGACGTTGGAGGAGCAGGTCAGGAAGATGCAGGCCGATGCGGCGGGGCTCGGCTCGCAGCTGGCGCAGCGTGAGAAAGAGGCGCAGCAGATGAAGGACACCTACGACTCGCTGGTCGGCAAGCTCCAGGGTGAGCTGTCGGCCGGCCAGGTGCAGATCCAGAGGCTGAAGGACGGGATCAACGTGAACGTCGCGCAGGAGATCCTGTTCGCCTCCGGATCGGCCGTGGTCGACGCCAAGGG
>DASTNM010000369.1:0-5182 GCA_035762745.1 Candidatus Polarisedimenticolia bacterium | reverse complement strand
TGGCGCTCCCACTGCTCTGGCGCTATCGGCAGGAGGGAGCGGCGGCCGCCGATGCAGGGATGATTTTCATCCTGGCCCGGGACGGAACAACATGGTCTGTGCGCGAAATCCGCGATCTGAAGTGACCCGGTGACCTCCGCTTTTCTCCTCCTCGTCGAGGGGCTGGTCCTGGCCGTTTTCTGCCTCGACCTGGGATGGGACTTCGCTCTCCTGCCGGCGAGCGCGCGCGTCGGCCTGCTGCTCGTGGGCGCGGCGGCGGTGATGGTCCACGCCTGGCCTCGGGCGCGGGCGCCCTTCGACGAGAAGCGGCGCCCGGCCCTGGTCCTCGGCGTCGCCGTGCTCTGCCTGGGATCCGTCGGTCTTCTGCAGGGCTGGCTGGCGCTGCGCCTCGCGGGAGGGTGGGACGCCGGCGCCCGCTCACGCCTGGAGGGGCGTGCCGTGATCCTGCAGGAGGATTTCGGTGCCTTCCTGGAGGAGATCGAGGCACCACCCGCGTTCATCAACACGGGAGTCCACGACCCCGCCGCGGCCTTCAAACTCCTCGAAGAGGCCCGGCGTGAAAGTCGGCTGCCGGGGGATCGTCACGGCCTGGCGATCTACAACCCGGACGGGTCGCTGCTCGCCTGGGAGGACGCCAGCGCTCCAGCGCCACCGGATCTGTTGGCCGCCGCCGACGCCCAGCCCACCTACCGCATCGCCGGGGGCGAGGTGGCGCCGCGTCTGTTCGTGGTGCGCGCGGCGCCATCCGGCCTCATCTGGGTCGGAGAATTTCTCCTGCGCTCACCGGCCGGCGCGCTGCGCGGCGAAGGCGCCGACCTGCGCCTCGATCTTCTGCCGCGTTGGGATCGCGCGACTCCCGCCCACCTGCAGGTCCACGGCGGTGCCGGGGAGAACGAAGAGCTGGCGCGCTTCTTCGAGAGGCAGGCTGACCGCTACTGGGGCCGCCTCGGACGAGACGGCCTCGCCACGCTGTCCTTTCCGCTGCGCACCGCGCGCGGCGCCACCCTCGCCATCGTCACGCTGACCGATCGCCGGCCGGAGGATGAGACACGGGCCCTGCGACGCGGCCTCCGCCAGGGGGGGGCCCTTCTCGCCGCGGCGGCGATCCTTCTGGCCGCCGCGCTTTCTCTGCGGCCCGGCCCTTCCTTGCATCCCACCACGCGCTTCGCGCTCGCCACATTCAGTCTCTGGTCGGCGCGCTCGGTCCTTCTTCTGGTCGGAGGGGCGTCCGATCTGCCCCGCCTGTCGCTCTACGACATCACGCTTTACGCCTCATCGGGATGGTTCGGCCTCCTGCGCTCCCCCGCCGATCTCCTGCTGACGGCGATCGCCTGCCTCGCGCAGGCCCGCATCCTGCGCCTGGCCCTCGCGTCCCTGCCGCCGCCCTCGATGTCCAGGCGACGTGCCGCCGCCCTCGTCGGCATCGCCACCTTTCTGACCGCTCTCGTGGGAACGCGCCTTCTGCACCGGGGCATCGACCAGATCGTCCTCGACGCCCGCCTCGATATCAGCCGCGTCTCTCTCGAGTCACCCTGCGGGCCGAGGTTGGCGTTGCAGATCTCGCTGTTCCTCATGGTGATGGCGTTTGTGCGGATCCTCCTGGCCCTCTTCGATCTCACCCTGCGGTGGGGCGGCGTGGCGGGCGGGCGGCCGATTGCCACGTGGCTGCGCTCCGACAGCCCGGAGCGGATTCCCATCGTCCTGCGAACCGCGATCGAGGTTCTCCTGCTCACCCTCCTTTATGCCCCGTTCCTGCACCATGCCTACGACCGACTGCGCCAGGACTTCTTCGACCGTGATCTGGCGCCGCGCGTGCTGCACCAGCAGGAGGCACGACGCCAGATACTGCGCGAAGCGTTGGCTCAGGTTCGAGATCCCGAGTTCGCCGCCGGCGCCGCCTTCGCCGAGGAGGATGCCGGGGAGGGGGCCGGGAGCGTCGCCTACCCGCTCTGGGCCAGGACCACGCTGGCCGAGTCGGGGCTCGCCTCGTCTCTCCAGATCCACGATCGCGAAGGGCGCCTTCTGAGCCGGTTCGCGGTGAACCTGGCGCCGATGCTCGAGATTCCGTTCTCCGTGGCGGCGGCCGCGGCCGGCGGCGACCTGGTCACCGTCGAGCCCCGCGCGGAGGCGACCGTCCGCAAGCGCGTGATCTTCGGCGCCTACTGGATCCGGCCGGTCCGGCGACCGGCCTTGCTGGTCGTCATGACGGTGGTCGATCATTTCGACAATCTGCCGATGCTCGGCTCCGACACCAGCCATCTCCAGACCTTCGGATCACGTGGTCTTCCACGTTCGAACCCGGAGCTCCTGCGTTTCGATCCGATGCTGGCCGTGTTCGGCCCCCGGCAGGAGAGGATCGAGGAATGGGGTGGTGAGATCCCGCCGCCGGGGCCGGGACTCACCGCGACGCTGGCGAAGGACGGGCGGGCCTCGACCATCGCTGAGATCGGGGATGGCCCGGCGCGCATCCTCTATCTCAGGGGAGGGAGCGGGCTGGTCTTCGCCCTCGCCTACTCGCACCCCAGCGCCGCCGAGGCCCTGGCCGACTACCTGCGCCTCGCTCTGCTCAACGGCCTGCTCGCCGTTCTTCTGCTCGCCGTGCTCGGCGGCTGGCGTAGGCTGTCCCATGGCCGCGCCTCCCACGTCGCCCCCGGGGCCACCTTCTATCGCCGGCTTCTGACCGTCTTTCTCCTGTCGGCCCTGCTGCCCCTCCTGGCGCTCGCCTACTTCATCTCCCGTTTCAGCGACCGCGAGTTCGCCCGCGACCTGACGGCCAGCGGCCTCGGATCGCTTCAGGTTGCCCGGCGGGTGGCGGAGGACTACCTGACCGTCAGCGGGCCCGAGGCGGAGGCGGCCCTCGACGACGATGTCGTCTTCTGGCTGAGTCGCGTGGTGCGGCAGGACATCAACGTCTTCCACGGCGCGGACCTTCTGGCCACCAGCACGCGCGAGCTCTACTCCTCCGGATTGCTCAACACGCGCCTCGACGGCGAGGCCTACCGCACACTGTACCTGGAGGCCGACCCCTACTGGCAGGGGGAGGAGGAGGTGGGCGGGATGCAATACCTGACGCTCAGCGCGCCGATGCGCATCGATCGGGCCGGCACCACCGGGGTGATCTCGATCCCCCTGGCGGCGCAGCGCCGCGCCGTGGCCCGCAAGGCTGAGGAGGTCGAGGACGCCATCCTGATCAGCACCTGCGTCACGATCCTCCTGCTGGCGGCGGTCGGCTACCTGGTGTCCCGCGGGATCTCCGGACCGATCGCCGAGCTGGCGCACGCCGCGCAGCGCGTGGCAGGGGGGGATCTCGATGTCCGCGTGCGTCCCGGAGCCCCCGACGAGACCGGCATCCTGGTCGATTCGTTCAATCGCATGGCCACGGCCCTGCGTGCGCAGCGGCAGGACCTCGAGCATCGCAGGGACTACATCGAGAAGATCCTGGCCAGCGTCACGACCGGCGTTCTCTCGACCGACGCCGAAGGCGCCATCATCACCATCAACCCGGCGGCACGGTCTCTCCTCGGGGGCGCTTCCGCCGGTCCCGCGCCCGGCGAGAACCTGTCCTCCCGCCTCCTCGACAACGTGGCCCTGGGACCTCTGCGGGCCGCCCTGACGCGATCCCTCTCCGGGTCCGCCGCGCGCGAGGTCGACCTGAGCCTTCCGCGTGGCGCTTCGGAGCGACGCGTCCGCGCCGTTTTCATCCCCTTCACCCCGGAGGAGGGCGCCCCCCCGGGGCGGATCGTGATCCTGGAGGACGTGACCGAGATCGTGCGCTCGGGACGATTGGCGGCCTGGGCCGAGATGGCGCGTCGCATCGCCCACGAGATCAAGAACCCGCTGACACCGATACAGCTCTCGGTGGAGCATCTGCGCCGTCTCCGTCGGGCGCGCGACGCGCGCTTCGAGACGGTCCTCCCGGAGTGCCTCGACAACATCGAGCGCCAGGTGCGCGTGCTGCGCCAGATCGCCGCCGAGTTCTCCGTCTATGCCCGTCATCCCGAGCTGAGGACCGAGACGATCCAGGTGGACCTGCTTCTCGACGAAGCCCTCGGCCCGTACTCGGCGGCTCCCCCGTCCGGAGTCACGCTCCGGCGTGAGGTCCGCCCGGGGACGCCGGCGGTCCGTGCCGACCGCACCGTCATCGGGCGGGCCCTCGTGAATCTGATCGAGAACGCCCTCCAGGCGATGCCCGAGGGAGGAGTGTTGACCGTTTCGGCGGCGGTGGACGACACCGGGGGTGGCCCGGAGCGGGTGCGGATCGAGGTTCGGGACACGGGAGCGGGGATCGATCCGGCGCTCCTGCCGCGCCTCTTCGAGCCTTATTTCTCGACCAAGAGCGGTGGCACCGGTCTCGGTCTCTCGATCGCCCGGCGTGCCGTCGAGGAGCATGGAGGGACGATCGTCATCGACAGCCGACCAGGCGCCGGGACGGTGGTGGCCTTGACCCTCCCGATCGCTCCTCCGAGGCCCCCGGGGGAGGGCGCATGAGCCCGGCACACCGTCCGGCACGGGACACCTCCCTCTATCTTCTTCTGCTCTCGGTCCTCATTCTCGTCGCCTGCGAAAAGGAGACGCACCGCGCCTCTCGCCGGGAGTACCAGGAGATCATGGCCCGCGCGTTGCCGGCGGCCGAACAGGCCAAGGCCCTGGAGAGTTTCGTCGAGCGCTACCCGGAGCCGAAGACCAACTCGAACCTCGCGCGCGCCTGCCGCACCCTGGCCGAGTACCACGCCCGAGCCGATCATCCAGACATCGCCGCCTCCTGGTACGAGCGGGCCCTGCGCGCCGATCCCGACGATCCCGATCTGTTGAACGCCCTCGGCTACCATTACGCCCGCAACGGACTGAACCTGGACCGCGCCGTATCCGTCCTGGAGACCGCCACGCGCCTGGCCGAGGAGCGCCGCTACTCCGCTCGACGCCAGGGTCTCATCAAGGACTCCCTCGGCTGGGCCTACCGGGCCCGCGGCGACCTGCCGCTCGCGGTCGCGTTCCTCGAGGAGGCCTGTCGCCTCGCTCCCGGCGTGCCGATCGTGCGCGAGCACCTCGCCGACACCTACCGGGCGATCGGAGAGCGCGACAAGGCGGTGGCGATCTACCTCGACCTTTATCTCCAGGGGCGCGCCACGGATACCCGCCTGCGCGGGGTGCTGGGGGAGATCGGCCGCGAAGGAGGGGCCGT
>DASTNM010000368.1:0-2769 GCA_035762745.1 Candidatus Polarisedimenticolia bacterium | reverse complement strand
AGCAGCACGACGGCCGCCGTGCGTCCCGGGGCGCGGCCGCGCCGCGCCGCGACCGTGCCGCCCGCCCCGCCGGCCCGCGTCTCAGGCCACAAGGTCGCCTCCCTCGAAGTGCCGCGAGTGCCAGATCTGCAGCATCATGAGGTTCCAGAGCAGCCGGCCGTTGTCGCGGCGGCGCTCCATGTGCTCGCCGAGCAGGGCGCTCACGACCGACGGGCGCAGCAGCCCGGCGCGCGCCACGCGCTGCGGGTCGAGCGCCCGGCGCAGGAGCGGCGCCAGCCCCGAGTGCATGAAGCGGGCGAGCGGGATGTTGAAGCCGCGCTTGCGGCGCGAGACGATCTCCGGCGTGAGGGATCCCCCCATCGCCATCTTGAGGATGCGCTTCGAGGTCAGCCCCTTCAGCTTCATCTCCGCCGGCAGGCCGACGACGTACTCGACGAGCGCGTGGTGCAGGAACGGAGCGCGCACTTCGAGCGAGGCCGCCATCGAGGCTCGATCAACCTTCGTCAGCAGGTCATCTTGAAGATACATCAGGAAGTCGGTCAGGAGCAGGGCATCGAGAGGGTGCCGGAGATCCAGGCCCTCGGTGATCGCCCGCGCCTCGCGCAGCGGGTCGTTGGGAGCGGGCAGGGCCGCCAGCGCCTGGTCGGAGAGCAGATCGCGCTGCCGCTCGGGTGAGAAGGCGCCGAACCAGATCTGGTGCCGCACCGCCGACGGCAGGTCGGCCGCGGCGACGAATTTCTTCAAGAGGTACTCGGTCCCGACGTTGTTGAAGGCCGGAGGGATCCTGTCGACCAGGCGGCGCGCCAGGCCGCGCACCATCCCCGGCAGCCGGCCGTAGAGCCGGGCCAGCCGGTCGCCGAGGTAGGTCGGGTAGCCGGCGAACAGCTCGTCCCCGCCTTCCCCGCCGAGGGCCACCTTGACATGAAGGCGCGCGAAGCGCGACAGGATGTAGGTCGGGACGACCGAGGCGTCGGCCAGCGGCTCGTCGAGCACCCGCGCCACCTCGAGCAGCGCCTGCAGCATCTCGGGCTCGCCGACCACCGTCTCGTGGTGCTCGGTGCCGAGGTGCGCCGCGGCGCGGCGCGCGTACTCCGCCTCGTTGAAGTCGGGATCCCGGAAGCCGACGGTGAATGTCGGAACCGACTTGCCGGTGGCCTCGACCGCCAGCGCCGCGATGCTGCTCGAATCGACCCCGCCGCTGAAGAAGACGCCGACCGGCACGTCGGCGCGCATCCTGAGCCGCACCGCCTCCGCCAGCAGGCGGCGCACCTCGCCGGCCGCCTCCGCCTCGGTCGGCCCCGCCCCTCCGCGCGCCGCACCCGTCGCCGCTCCGTCCGGGCGCACGAAACGCCGCAGGTCCCAGTACGGCTCGATCCGGATGCGCCCGCGCTCGGCGATCAGGAGATGTCCCGCCGGCAGCTTGCGCACCCCCTCGAACGGCGTGTGCGGCGCCGGGAAGTAGCCGTACAGCAGGTAGCGGGTCAGGGCCGCCACGTCGGGGCGCCGGCTGACGCGCGGATGGGCCAGAAGCGCCTTGATCTCGGAGGCGAACATCAGCTCGCCGTCCTGCTCCAGGTAGTAGAGCGGCTTCTCGCCGGCCCGATCGCGTCCCAGGACCAGCCGGTTGTCGCGCGTGTCGAAGATGGCGAAGGCGAACATGCCGTTCAGGTGCGAGACGAAGGAGAGGCCGTGCTCCTCGTACAGGTGCGGGATCACCTCGGTGTCGCAGCGGGTCTCGAAGCGGTGGCCGCGCGCCAGCAGCGCGCGCCGCAGCTCCGGATCGTTGTAGACCTCGCCGTTGCAGATCACCCGGAAGCGTCCCGCCTCATCGGCGTAGGCGCGCGCCCCGGCCCCGAGGTCGAGGATGCTCAGCCGCCTGAAGCCGAAGGTCAGCCCCGGGCTGTCCTTGGCCCCGATCTCGACGACGCACGAGCCGTCGGGTCCGCGGTGCGTCATGGTGTCGGCCATCGTCGCCACCAGCCCCGGATCGGGCCGGCCGAAGCCGCGCAGATCGGAGATCCCGACGATGCCGCACATGGTATCTTGAAGCCCCCTTGAAACGTCCCGCCGCGCGCCGCCCGGACGCTCGACGCGGAGCGTAAGGATAACATGCCGGCCTGTCCGGCCCGAGGGGAGAGCGAGTCGATGACCCGGAGGGAGGGATCCACCACGATCGATCCGCGGCGGATCGAGACGATGCGCAGGCGGGAGGACGCGGCGTTCGTCGAGCGACGCCCACGCTCGCGGGCCCTCCTCGAGCGCGCCAGGCGCTCGCTGCCGAACGGCGTGCCGATGAGCTGGATGGTGGAGCTCTACGAGCACATGCCGATCTTCGTCGACTCCGGCGAGGGGGCCACGTTCACCGACGTGGACGGATTCCGCTACTTCGACACCAACGTCGGGGACATGAGCACCTTCTGCGGCCTCAACCCGGAGCCGGTGGTCGAGGCGGTCTCCCGCCAGGCGCGCCGCGGCCTGCAGTACCTGCTCCCGGTCGAGGACGCGATCTGGCTGGCGGAGGAGCTGACGCGCCGCTTCCGTCTGCCGCGCTGGCAGTTCACCCTCTCGGCGACGCTCGCCAACGTCGAGGCGATCCGCCTGTGCCGCTTCGCCACCGGCCGCCCGGTCGCCGTCATGTTCGAGGGGAAGTACCACGGTCATTCGGAGGAGTGGCTGGTCGAGTCGAAGGGCGGGGTCCGGGCGCCGGCCTACCCGGGGGTGTCGCTCGCCGCCGCCGCGCAGATCCGCCAGGTCCCGTTCAACGATCTG
>DASTNM010000367.1:0-2785 GCA_035762745.1 Candidatus Polarisedimenticolia bacterium | reverse complement strand
TGCTGGCGTTGTCGACGACCACCACCTCCTCGACGAGATCGGCGGGGATGGCGTCGAGGACCAGGGGAAGCGAGGCCTCTTCGTTGTGGACCGGGATGACGACGGCGACGCGCACGCCGGCGATTATAGCCGCGGGGGAGGGCACCCAGGGCTTTGACCGGTCCAGCGGGCGGATGCTAAGATGCGCCGGTTTGCGCGGCGCATCGAGAGCCCGTGGCTGATCCGTCGCGCCGGGACCATCTCCCAGGGAGAGAGCCGTGAATCGCTGGACCGCGCGCGTCGGGGTCTTTGCCGGGATCCTGATCTCGATGAGGCCCCGACAGTGGATCAAGAACCTGGTTGTCTTCGCGGCGCTGGTCTTCGCCCGGAAGCTGACCGAGCCGGCCCTGCTGGCGCGTTCCGGCCTGGCGTTCCTGCTCTTCTGCGCCGTCAGCGGCGCCGTCTACCTGCTCAACGACCTTTTCGACGCCGACCGGGACCGCAAACACCCGGTGAAATCGCGCCGCCCGATCGCCTCGAAGGCCCTGGGACCGGTGGCGGCCCTGACGGCCGTGACGCTCCTTCTGACGTCCGCCATGATGGGCGGGTTCGCGCTATCGCCGCCGTTCGGGGCGGTCCTGCTGATTTACGTGGCGCTCAACGTCGTCTATTCGCTGTGGCTCAAGGAGGTGGTGATCCTCGACGTCATGGTGATCGCCGCCGGCTTCGTCCTGCGGGCGGTGGGGGGCGGCGTGGTGATCGACGTGGTGATCTCCGAATGGCTGATCCTGTGCACCATCCTGCTCTCCCTCTTCCTGGCCTTCTGCAAGAGACGCCAGGAGCTCGAGACGCTCGCCGACGCCCACGAACACCGCGCCATCCTGCGGGAGTACTCGGTCGACTTCATCGATCAAATGATCAACGTCGTCACCTCCTCGACGCTGGTGGCCTACGTCTTCTATACCGTCTCCCCGGAGGTCGAGCAGAAGCTCGGGACGCATTACCTCTACCTGACGATCCCCTTCGTCCTGTACGGAATATTCCGTTACCTCTACCTGGTTCACCGCAAGGGTCACGGCGCCAGCCCGACGCAGGCCCTGCTCACCGACCGGCCCCTCCTGGTCTGCATCGGTCTCTGGGGGCTGACCGTCGTGCTGCTGCTCTACGCCCGGACCCCCGCCTGAGATCCGCTCCGCGGCATGGCCCCGGCCGCGACCGAGGCGTATAATTCCCCTTCCGGTCGCGTCGGCCGGCCCTTTGCGAGAGGATCCCCCGTCATGCCGCGTCCCCGGATCGCCGTCCTGCGGACGAGCCCCCCCCGGGTGGTGGAGGACTATGGCCGCCTGATGCGGCTGGCCGGGTACCGCTCGGTCATCGACCCCGCCCTTCCGACCCTGATCAAGCTGAACCTGTCGTGGACGAAATACTTCCCGGCCTGCTCGAGCCAGCCGTGGCAGGTCGACGGGGTCGTCGGGGCGCTCCTCGCGGACGGCTACGATCGCTCGCGGCTGCAGCCGATCGAGAACAAGACCGTCGTCACCGAGCCGTGGGCGGGGGCCGCCAACAATGGCTGGCTCCCGGTGCTCGAGCGCCACGGCCTGACCTTCACGGCTCTGCCCGAGGTGGAGTGGAAGGTCTACCGCTTCAAGTCGCCGCTCCTCAGGCTGAACCAGATCTTCCCCGACGGAATCGAGATCCCGGCGATCTACCCCGGCCGGAACATCATCCACCTGCCGACGGTGAAGACGCACGGGCACGCGACGACGACCGGGTCGATCAAGAACGCCTTCGGGGGGTTGCTGAAAGAGGTGCGGCACTATGCCCACAAGTACATGCACGAGGTGCTGGTCGATCTGGTCCTGATGCAGAAGGAGCTGCACCCGGGGATTTTTACCGTCATGGACGGGACGGTCTGCGGCAACGGCGCCGGGCCGCGCACCATGGATCCGGTGGTCGGCAACGTCATCCTGGCGGGGGCCGACTCGGTGGCGATCGACGCCGTCGCCGCGCGCCTGATGGGGTTCGACCCGCTGTCGATACCCTATTTGAGGATCTGCCACGAGCGCGGGCTGGGGATCGCCGATCCACGCGGCATCGATCTGGTCGGCGACGACGTCTCGGGGATCAACCTGGGGTTCCGCGTCAGTCGCTCTCTCGTCATCTGGGGGGACCAGATGCTGCGCCTCGGACCGCTGCGCTTCCTGGAGAAGATCGCTCTGCACTCGCCGCTTGTCGTCTGGGCCCCGGTCGCCTCGAACTTCTACCACGATCTCCTCTGGTACCCGACCGTCGGGCGGGCTCGTATCGCCCGGTTCGCCCGCACCGAGTGGGGCCGTCTGTTCGATGAGCGCTACGGGGGCCCGCGCGGCGGATCCCGGGCGATACCACAGCCGGCCAGTCCAATCGTCTCACCGCATGCCTGATCGCCGGCGCCTCCGGCCGGCGCCGGCGATGACGCTGCCGCTGGCGCTCCTTGGGTTGCTCTGCGCCTGCGGAGGGAAGGGCGGGACCGGCCGTGCGGCGGGTGCCGTGGCGCCCGGTGGGGGCGGGCGGCCGAACGTCGTTCTGATCACGGTCGACACCCTGCGCCCGGACCACCTCGGCTGCTACGGCTACGCGCGCCCGACCAGTCCCAACATCGATCTGCTGGCGCGGCGGGGTGTCCTCGTCCGCCAGGCGATCACCGCCGCCGGGCGCACCGTCCAGTCGTTCCCGTCGATCCTCACCGGCGTCTACCCGATGACGCACGGCCTGCGCTACGAGGGGCAAAGCGTCGAGGTGCTGGGTGATCGTCTGACGCTCACTC
>DASTNM010000366.1:0-4871 GCA_035762745.1 Candidatus Polarisedimenticolia bacterium | reverse complement strand
CCTCCGACGACCCCTCGCCCCGGCCGGAGAGGGTGATCGACTTCTCGTCGCTGACCGCCGCCCCGTCCCCCGCCTCGAGCGCCTCGCCGTTGAGAGCGACCGCTCCCAGGGCGACCTGCACCCAGGCGCGGCGGCCGGCGGCCGGGTGGTGGACCACCTTCCGCCCCTTGTCGAGAACGGTCGAGTAGACGCTCGCGTCCTGATGGATGGTGAGCGATCCCTCGCGGCCGTCGCGCGACGCGACGAGGCAGAGCCGCCCCTGCCGCTCCTCGGGCGGGAAGCTCTTCTGCCCGTACTCCGGCCGCAGGCGGGTCCGGTCCGGGACGATCCAGATCTGCAGGAAGTGGACCGGGGCCCTGGACGATGGATTGAACTCGCTGTGCGTCACCCCCGTGCCGGCGCTCATCCATTGAACGTCGCCCGGGCGGATGACCGAGCCGGTGCCGAGGCTGTCCTTGTGCTCGAGCGAACCCGACAGGACGACCGAGAGGATCTCCATGTCGCGGTGACCGTGGGTGCCGAATCCCTCCTTGGGCTCGACGCGGTCCTCGTTGAGGACCCGCAGGTGGCCGAAGCCCATTTGATCCGGGTCGTGGTAGTCGCCGAACGAAAAAGTGTGTCGGCTGTCGAGCCAGCCGAGGTTGGTGTGGCCGCGCTCGGAGGCGCGCCGCAGTCTGATCATCGAGGAACCTCCCTGGCGATGAAGTGAGTCACGACCGGCGGCTCCGGGCCGACGTGGAAGAGGCGCGCGCGCTTCTCGAACTCCCGGTCGTCGACCGTCAGCCGCTCGTGCTGCCTCAGATGCTCGAGCCACGACTCGACGAAGAACGACTCGAGAAAGCGCCACTCGTCCTCGGAGTCGTTGAACAGGTCCCAGCGGAAGGCGCCGTCGCGCCGCCGCACCCGCCGCACGTCGCGCATGGCGCGCGCGAACTCCGCGGCGCGCGCCGGGTCGACGCGGTACTCGACGGTGATCAGCACCGGCCCCCGATCCGCCTCGGCATCATCGACGATCGCCGGCGCGGGCCAGTGCCGCGAGGGGGCGAGGTCGAGCCCCTCGCCGGTCGTCAGGCGGTAGCGGGCCGTGAGGGCCAGCGCCGCGACGAGCCCCAGGCCGGCCCAGCCGAGCGCGGCGCTCGGGCCGGCGTGCGACGCCACCATCCCCCAGAGGGCGCTGCCGCCGGCCATCCCTCCGAAGAAGACCAGAAGGTAGACCGCCAGCGCCCGGCCCCGCACCCAGCCGGCCAGCACCCCCTGGGCGCTGGAGTGGAACGAAGTCAGAAGCGTCAGCCACGCCCCGCCGCCCGCCACCATGACGAGGCACATCGGCGCATAGCTGCGCACCAGGCCGACCAGCAGGATGACCGTCGCGAAGATCAGCGTCGCCGAGGCGACGAGCGTGTTGATCGGGACGGCGCGCCGCAGGCGCGGCAGGAGCGCCGCCCCGCCGACCGCCCCCGCTCCCAGACAGCCGAGGAGCAGACCGTAACCGGTCGGCCCGACCCCGAGCTCGAAACGGGCGACGACCGGCAGGAGCGCCCAGAGGGCGCTGCCGAACAGGATGAAGGCGCCCGAGCGCATCATGACCGCCCGCAGGTCGGGAGCGTGCCGCACGTATCGCAGCCCGGCCGTCATGGCGCCGATCATCCGCTCGGCCGGCAGGGCGCTGCGGCGCACCTCGCGCCGCCACCGGTACAGCACGACGACCACGCCGGTGAACGAGACCGAGTTCAGAAGGAAGGCCGCCCACGGCCCGGCCGCGGCGACCACGAGGCCGCCCAGCGCCGGCCCGACCGCCCGCGCCAGGTTGATGGCGATGCCGTTGAGCGCCAGCGCCGCCGGCAGAGCCGGGCGCGTCACCAGCTCGGGGATGATCGCCTGCCAGGCCGGCGCGTTCAGCGCCGCCCCCAGACCGATGACGAAGGTCAGCGTCAGGAGGACCCAGGGGGTCGTCGCGCCGAGAAGCGTCAGCGCTCCGAGCAGGCCGGTCGCCAGGAGCATCCAGGTCTGCGTCGTGATCAGCAGCCGGCGGCGATCGACGACGTCGGCCAGCGCCCCCGCCGGCAGCGCCAGCAGGAAGATCGGCAGGGTCGTCGCGGCCTGCACCAGCGCCACCATCAGCGGCGAGGGGGAGAGGGAGGTCATCAGCCAGGCGGCCCCGACCTCCTGCATCCAGGTGCCGACGTTCGAGGCGAGCGCGGCGATCCAGAGGGCGCGGAAGATCGGATCGGCGAGGGGGCTCCAGGCGGAGAGCGGCGCCGCGGTCGGAGTGGACGGCGCTCCGGGTGGCGTGCGGGCCGGGTCGTTCAATCCGGCTCCTCGCGGGGTGTCGATCGTTCGAAACGAGAGGGCGGGCTGGCGGAGAGGGTGGGATTCGAACCCACGGTGAGGTTACCCCCACACACGCTTTCCAAGCGTGCTCCTTCAGCCACTCGGACACCTCTCCGCGGGAAGCGCATGCGCCGGCTGTCGGAGATCGGGGGGATGATAGTCTGCCCGGAGAGGGGGAGTCAACGCGCGACGGGCTCCGGCAGGCCGCCGCGACCGATCCGGGTCGCCGAAGCGCTGATGCAGCCTCGACTCGACGTCGATCGGACCGATCTGGCGCGACCGAACGCCGCGCCGGCGGCGCGCTCCGCGAGGCGCCCGCGATCTGATCCTCGCCGCTCGTGCCTTCCGCCCGAACACACATGTTTTCCACAGCCGCGTGCACAGCGTAAGTGCTCAAGTACTCAGCCGCTTGTGCAAAAGTTCACGCGGGCCACAACATTTTGTGTTCTGACCCTTGACACCCGTGTGGAGCATCGCTACCCTACGAATCAGGTTCCGCCGGGTGGGCCGGCTACGAGAGAGCCGGCCGGCGGGGTGGCTGCAAAGCAGGGAACGACCCATCCACGCGAGGGAGGCCGGGCCCATTCCGGGGGCAGGGGAAGCCCCGGTGCGAGGGTGCTTTCGGCCCGAGGAAGCAGTCCGGAAGGGCATTGGAAAGCGGACGGCGTCGCCGCAGGGTGACGCTCTTGAGCCAAGCGTCGGGGATGGCCGCAGGGCCGACCCGCCATCGACACGGGGGCGATGATACTCATGAAGAAAGAGGCCGAGCTCAAGGATCGCAGGACCGTACCGGCTCAGCGTGAGAGTCGCAAGGCCCAGCCGCACTCGGGGTTCGCCGCGCCGCTGACACTGCGCAAGGCCGCCGAGGGGCTGACGATCGAGCGCTACTTCACCCGGCCCGGTGTCGACCCGTTCGACGAGGTCGAGTGGGAGGTCCGCAACGCCGTCATCGGCAACGAGAAGGGGGAGATCGTCTTCGAGCAGCGCGACGTCGAGGTGCCGAAGTCCTGGTCGCAGACCGCCACCAACGTCGTCGCCTCGAAGTACTTCCGCGGCACCCTCGGAACTCCGCAGCGCGAGCGCTCGGTCAGGCAGCTGATCGGCCGCGTGGTTCGCACCATCGGCGGCTGGGGCCGCTCCCAGGGATACTTCAACAGCGAGGCCGACGCCCAGACCTTCGAGGCCGAGCTGAAGCACCTGCTGGTCTATCAGAAGATGGCCTTCAACTCCCCGGTCTGGTTCAACGTCGGCGTCGAGCCGAAGCCGCAGTGCTCCGCCTGCTTCATCAACTCCGTCGAGGACACGATGGAGTCGATCCTGACCCTGGCCCGGACCGAAGGGATGCTGTTCAAGTACGGCTCCGGCACCGGCACCAACCTGTCGCCGATCCGCTCCTCGAAGGAGCTCCTGGCCGGCGGCGGCACCGCCTCGGGCCCGGTCTCCTTCATGAAGGGGTACGACGCCTTCGCCGGCGTCATCAAGAGCGGCGGCAAGACGCGGCGCGCCGCCAAGATGGTGATCCTGAACATCGATCACCCCGACGTCGTCGAGTTCATCAAGTGCAAGCAGGAGGAGGAGAAAAAGGCCTGGGCCCTGATCGACGCCGGCTACAACAGCGCCCTCGACGGGCCCGCCTACTCGTCGGTCTTCTTCCAGAACTCCAACAACTCGGTGCGCGTCACCGACGAGTTCATGGACGCGGTGCTGCAGGATCGGGAGTGGTCGACGCGCGCCGTGACCAGCGGCGAGCCGGTCGAGACCTTCAAGGCGCGCGACCTGCTGCACATGATCTCCGAGGCCGCCTGGGCCTGCGGCGATCCCGGCATGCAGTTCGACACCACGGTGAACGACTGGCACACCAGCCCGAACACCGCGCGCATCAACGCCAGTAACCCATGCTCCGAGTACATGTTCCTCGACGACTCGGCCTGCAACCTGGCGTCGCTGAACCTCATGAAGCTGACGACCGATCAGGGGGAGCTGGACGTGACCGCCTACAAGAAGGCGATCGAGACGACGATCCTGGCGCAGGAGATCCTCGTCGACAACGCCTCCTACCCGACGGCCCGCATCGCGCGCAACTCGCACGACTACCGGCCGCTCGGGCTCGGCTACGCCAACCTCGGAGCGCTTTTGATGAGCCGCGGGCTGGCGTACGACTCGGACACGGGGCGCGACTATGCCGGCGCCATCACCGCCGTCCTGACCGGCCAGGCCTACGTCGAGTCGGCCCGCATCGCCTCGGTGATGGGCCCGTTCAACGGCTACGAGAAGAACCGCGAGCCGTTCCTGCGCGTCATCAAGAAGCACGGCGCGCAGGTGGCCAAGATCGACCCGGCGCACGTGCCGCTCGACCTCTACACCGCGGCGCGCGACTGCTGGGAGGAGGCGCACCAGCAGGGCGCGAAGCACGGCATCCGCAACGCCCAGGCGACCGTCATCGCCCCGACCGGCACGATCGCATTCATGATGGACTGCGACACGACGGGGATCGAGCCCGACATCGCGCTGGTCAAGTACAAGAAGCTGGTCGGCGGCGG
>DASTNM010000365.1:0-5269 GCA_035762745.1 Candidatus Polarisedimenticolia bacterium | reverse complement strand
GATCCCCCGAAAGCAACCGACCGGTTCATTGAGCTTGACTGGAACAGAACCGAACGTTGTCGTGCTGTGGCTGTTCTCTTGTGGACGGCGCACCATAGCACACGCCCCACCCCTGATCAACAGGATTTTTTCACGAGCGTCGCTTGCCTTGACACTGCGCGCGCGGCAGGTCCATAATCCCGCCTTCCCGCGCCTTCTAGGAGCATGGAGAACCAAGGATGAAGCGCACCTACCAGCCAAACAATCGCCGCCGTCGCAAGACGCACGGATTCCGCGCCCGGATGAGCACGAAGAACGGGCGGCTCGTGCTGAAGAGACGGCGCGCCAAGGGTCGCCGGCGCCTGACCGTGTGACAGCCGGCGCGCGCTTCCGCCCCCAGGATCGCATCCGTAGACGCAGCGAATACCAGGTCGTCTACGACCGAGGGCGGAGAATCCCCTCGACGCACTTCGTGCTCTTCGTGATGCCCAACGGCGCCGGCCGCCCGCGCCTCGGTATCACGGTGACGAAGCGGATAGGAGGCGCAGTGCAGCGCAACCGGGCGAAGCGGCTCATGCGCGAGATCTTCCGCAGACACAAGTCGGAGCTGACGAACGTGGACATCGTGGTCAACGGCCGGTCGGAGCTGCCGCGCGCCGAGTACGCCCGCGTGGAAGGGGAGTTCCTGCTGCGGCTGCGCCCATTCCTGAAGAGCGCCTGATGGGCCACCGCGCCCGCTCTCTCGTCGTCGCGCTCATCGACCTCTACCGGCGTCTCGTGTCCCCGCTTCTGCCGCCGGCCTGCCGCTACCTGCCGACCTGCTCCGACTATGCGGCACAGGCGATCGATCGTCACGGAGCGCTCGTCGGGATCGCGCTCGCCCTGCGGCGCCTGCTGCGCTGCCATCCGCTCGCCCCGGGCGGCTACGACCCGGTCGCCTGAGGTCCCGCTGATGGAACGACGCCTGCTCCTCGCCGTGACGCTCTCGGTCGCCTTCCTTCTGATCTGGTCGCAGTTCATCGCCCCGAAGGCGCAGAAGCCTGTCGCGCCGGCCGGGACACCCGGCGTGGCCGCGCCGGCTGGCGCCGTAGGAGCGGCCCCCGCCGTCTCGCCCGAAGCCTCTCCCGCCGCCGGCGGTGCGGCGGCCGCGCCGGCCGCCGGGATCGTCGGTGCCACGACCGACGCGCCGCGACCCGGGGTGCCGATGGGGCAGCGGATCGCCGCCGCGTCCGAGGAAGAGGTCTCGATCGAGACCCCGTTGCAGTCGATCCGCCTCAGCAACCATGGCGCGCGGGTCGCCTCGTGGCGGCTGAAGGAGTTCAAGGATGACAAGGGGGAGGCGCTCGACCTGGTGTCGCCCGCCGGCCGCAAGCTCGACCGTCTGCCGCTGCAGATCCTGCTGGAGGATGCGGAGGCTTCCCGGCGGCTGACTCAGGCTCTCTACCAGGTCACGCGGAAGGAGACGACCCTGGGCGGCCACACGGTGACCGAAGTCTCTTTCACCTGGAGTGACGGCGCGGGGCTGGCTGCGACCAAGACGCTGCGGGTGCCGCATGACTCGTACCTCGCGGGCCTGGAGCTGGCGGCGCAGCAGGGAGGTCGTCCGGTGGCCCCGACGGTCGTCTGGGGAGCCGGCTTCGGATCGCACAACGGCCTGGAGAGCGGCCGCTACGCCGACGCGCCGCAGGCGGTCTTGAACCTCGGCGGAGCCATCCAGTTCCGCGCGCAGAAGGAGATCAAGCCCGAGGCGCCGCGCCTGGACGGTGGGGCGCTCGCCTGGGCCGGGCTCGAGGACCGGTACTTCGCCGCCATCCTGGTGCCGCGCCTGCCGGGCGAGGGGGGAGGGCCAGGCGAGGGGGCAGCGGCGGCCGGCGCTCCGGCGGCGACGCTGGTTGCGCCGGTCGAGGGGCAGTCGCGCGTCGAGACACTGCGCCTGGTCGAGGAGGGACGCGAGCAGTTCTTCCTCTCCTTCGCCCTCCGGATGCCCGGGGCGTCGCGCTTCGATCTCTTCGTCGGTCCCAAGGACTACCACGTTCTCAAGTCGGTCGGGTTTGGGCTCGACCGCCTGCTCGATTTCGGATTCTTCGCCGTGGTCGCCCTGCCTCTCTTCCATGCCCTCAACTTCGTGGATCGCTACGTCGGCAACTACGGCTGGGCGATCGTCATCGTGACGTTCCTGATCCGCCTGGTCTTCTTCCCCCTGATGTACAAGAGCCAGATCAAGATGCGGGTGATGCAGGAGAAGATGAAACGGGTGCAGCCGAAGCTCAAGGCGCTGCGCGAGCGGTACCACCGGCTCGAGCGGAAGGAGCTGGAGAAGGGGAACGGCCGGGCCCGGCAGCAGCTGCGGCAGAAGATGAACGAGGAGATGATGGATCTCTACAAGGAGGAGGAGATCAACCCCTTCGGCACGATGTCGGGCTGCCTGCCCTTACTCCTTCAAATCCCGATCCTTTATGCCTTCTACAGGATCCTGACGATCGCCATCGAGCTCCGGAAGGCACGCTTCGCGCTCTGGATCGGCGATTTGTCGCAGAAGGACCCGTACTTCGTGACGCCGATCCTGATGGGGATCACGATGCTGGTGCAGCAGGTGATGACCTCGTCGTCGATTCCCGACCCGGGTCAGCGGCGGATGATGTACATCATGCCGGTCATGTTCACCTGGATGTTCCTGCAGTTCCCCTCGGGGCTGGTGCTATACTGGCTCGTCAGCAACCTCCTCGGCATCGCCCAGCAGTACCTGATCAACAAACAGGCGGCCGCCGAGCGAAAAACCGCATGACACCAGAATCTTCCGACGACGCCCAGGGCCCGGCCGACGAGGTCGCGGTCGATCCGACCGAGGTCGGCCGGATCGCCGATCGGCTGCTGCGCGGTCTCGGCCTGGCCATCGAAGCGCGCGCCGCCGACGCGGGGGAGACGATCGAGGTCGATCTCACCGGACCCGACCGCGAGTACTTCCTCGACCGCCGGGGCGAGGCGCTCAGCGCGGTGCAATACCTGCTCAACCGGATCATCTACCGCGGGCGCAAGGGAAAGAAGATCCACGTCGACAGCGAAGGGTTCCGCCGCGGCCGCGAGGATGAAATCGTCGAGACCGCCCGACGCTCCGCCGAGCAGGTGAAGACGTCGGGTGAAGAGTCGGTCCTGGGTCCCCTGAACCCGTACGAGCGACGCCTCGTGCACCTGGCCCTGGGAGAGGTCGAGGGGGTCGGGACCAGAAGCCTCGGCGATGGCTTCCTGAAGCGGGTCGCGATCTTCCCCGCGGGCAAGGGCGGAGCGGGCGAGGACCGGGACGCCTCGTAATCCCGGTCGATGGACGACGACACGATTGTGGCGATCTCGACTCCTCCCGGGAAGGGGGGGATCGGTGCCCTCCGCCTCTCCGGTCCGCGCGCCATCGCCATCGCATCGTCTCTCTTTCGTGCCGCCACGACGACAACTCCCTCGAGACCGACTCCTCCCCATACGACCGCGCCTGGGCCCGCCCCCAGGGGCGCCCCTGCCGCCGAGCCAGGCGCCGAATCGGTCGGCGTCCAATTTGGTCGCCTGGTGTCGGCCGCCGGCGAGCCGATCGATCACGGTTACCTTCTGACGCTTCATCCCCCGCGAACTTTCACCGGCGAAGAGTCGGCCGAGATCTGGGCCCACGGCAGCCCCGCCGTGCTGCGGCTTCTGATCGAGGAGGCGGTCGCCCTCGGCGCCCGGCCGGCCACCCCGGGTGAGTTTTCTCTGCGCGCCTTCCTGAACGGTCGGATCGACGCCACACAGGCCGAAGCGATCCGCGATTTGATCGAGGCGCGCACCGCGTTCCAGGTCAAGGTGGCACACGACCAGGTGATGGGGCGCATCACCCGCGCGGTCGAGCGGATCAAGGATCGCCTGGCCGAGACGCTGGCGCGCCTGGAGGCGACGATTGAGTTCTCGGACGAGCCGGAGGCGGTCCGCTTCCTTCCGGAGGGGGGTATTCTCTCCGAGGTCCGGGCGGTCCGCCTGGAGATGGAGGGGCTCGCCGGCACCTACGAGCGGGGCCGGCGCGTGCGCGATGGCGCGACGATCGCCATCATCGGGTCTCCCAACGTCGGCAAGTCGAGCCTTTTCAATCGGTTACTCGAGGAAGAACGCGCCATCGTCACGCCGGTGCCCGGCACGACGCGCGACCTGATCGAAGAGACTCTCGACCTGCGAGGCATCCCGGTGACCCTGGTCGACACCGCCGGCCTGCACGCGCCGCGAGACGAGGCCGACGCCGAGGCGATCCGCCGGGCGCGCCGGGCTTTCTCAGCCGCCGACCTGGCGCTTGTCGTGCTCGACTGGTCGCGGCCGATCGGGGATGAGGAGAGGGACCTGCTCCGCGGGCTCGACGAGGCGCGCGCCCTGGTCGTCCTGAACAAGGTCGATCTCCCGTGCGGGGTCGGTATGGACCGGGTGCTCTACCTGAGAAAGCGACATGCCGCGCTCGAGGTGTCGGCGCTCAGCAAGGAGGGGATCGAGGGCCTGCGCCGACGTCTCGCCGAGGTGGTCGGGGCGGGGAGCGTCGCGTCGCGCGAGGAGACCTTCCTGACCAACGTCCGGCACCGCGATCTTCTGCTCAAAGGCGCGGCGTCCCTGATGCGGGCCGAGGGAGCGGCGCGGGACGGAGCGGGGGCCGAGTACCTGGCGCTCGATCTGCGGGAGGGGCTCGATCGGCTGGGGGAGATCACCGGCGAGGTCGGCGTGGAGTCGATCTACGGCCGAATCTTCAAGAACTTCTGTATCGGAAAGTGAGGCGATGAGCGGGAACGGCGGGAGATCGTTCGACGTGGTGGTCGTCGGGGCCGGCCACGCCGGCTGCGAGGCGGCGCTGGCCGCGGCGCGGCTGGGCTGCATGACCGGGCTGGTGACGCTCGACCCCCGGGCGATCGGGCGCCTGTCCTGCAACCCGGCGATCGGCGGACTGGCGAAGGGGCACCTGGTGCGGGAGATCGATGCCCTGGGGGGCGAGATGGGACGGGCGATCGACGCGACCGGGATCCAGTTCAGGCTGCTCAATTCCAGCCGTGGCCCGGCGGTCCAGGCGCCGCGCGCGCAAGCCGACAAGGACGGGTATGCCGCGAGGATGCGCCAGGCTATCGAGTCAACCGATCGACTGACGCTCGTCGAAGGCGAGGCCGACGATCTGTGGGTCGAAGCCGGCCGAATCCACGGCGTGAGGCTGGCTGGCGGCCAGACCCTGGAGACAGCGGCCTGCGTCGTGACCACCGGGACCTTCCTGCGAGGCCTGCTGCACGTCGGGCTCCTGAGCCGC
>DASTNM010000364.1:0-3066 GCA_035762745.1 Candidatus Polarisedimenticolia bacterium | reverse complement strand
CAGCCAGGTCGACGCGACGCGTCGGATCTCCTCCGGCGTCAGCCGGGCATAAACGCTCGCGAGGTCCCAGTAGTAGCGCGCGCCGCCGAACAGGGCCGCTTCCCCGAGCCCCTCGGCCTGCGATGCGATCTGCTCGGCGCGCGTGCGCTCGTCGCGCAGGATCCGATCCAGAATCGAGCGCAGATCGGCCTCGCCCAGGCCACGCTCCCTGAAGGCGACGATCTCCTTGAGCGCCACGTCGGCGGCGGTATACGACAGCTCCGGGGTCGCCGGCTGCAGGCCGACGTAGAGCATCCCCGCGTCCTCGAGGCGGTAGTAGACGGTCCGCGCCGACGACCCGGCCTGGGCCTTCACGAGCGCCGCGGTGACGGGTGACGGCGACGACTCACCCAGCGCGCGCGCGATCACCTCGAACGCGGCGCGATCCCGGTGCCGGTACCCGGGGGCGCTGAACGACAGGTTGGTCCACGCCTCCTTGAGCTCCAGCCTCTTCTCGATGTCGTTGTGCCCCGGGAAGCCGGCGGGAGGCGGCGGTTTGGGGGGCAGGGTCAGGCTCTTGCGCGCCTTGCCGAACGCCGTCTCGGCCAGCGTGGCGGCGCGCGCCGGGTCGAGATCGCCCGCCAGCACCAGCGCCATGTTGTTCGGGACGTACAGGTTCCTGTAGAACGCCCGCAGAGGCTCGCTCTTCAGCACACCGAGGGTGCGGAAGTTCCCCAAGGGAGGGAAGCGGTAGGGATGTCCGGGGAAGGTGGCGCGCATCGTCTCGAGGAAGGCGACCGAGGCGGGGTCGTCGTAGTAGTTGCGGATCTCCTGCGTCAGTGCCCCCAGCTCCTGGTCGATCTCGGCGTCCTTGAGAGAGGCGCGCAGCCCCATCCCGGCGACCGCCGCCAGGAGATCCGGAAGGGCGGAAGGGACTCCGGTGGCGGTGATGGAGGTGCGATCGTAATTGGCCCGCACGCTGACCGCGCCTCCCCAGCGATGGGCCAGACGCTGGTATTCGAAGGGAGCGGACGAGTCGTTGCCGCGCTGCACCAGATGCTCGAGGAAGTGGGCGTAGCCGGCGGAGGTCTCGATCTCGTCCTTGCTGCCGGCGTGCACCCAGAGGCTGACGCTCACCAGCGGCACGGCGTGGTCCTCGAGGAGGACGACCGTCAGGCCGTTCGGCAGCTTCCGGACCGCCGGCACCCCGGGGAGCGCCAGGGCGAAGCGTCCGGGCGCCAGGGCCGCCAGGGCGAGGGTGGCGAGAAGCGGAAGCGATCGCCGTGCGATGCGGGTCACGGAAGGCTCCGGTTGAGAAGCGCGGATTATAGCCGCCGTGAGGGGAGCTTTCAACCCCGACGGCCGGCTGACGGCTGACCGGACTCGCCAGATCCATTGTGGGGCAAGGGTTTCGGGAGAGTCACCTCGAGAAAATCGCTTGCCCGGCGACCTCTCTCGCCGTATATGGAAGGCACTTCGCGCCACGGCTTCCGGGTGGGGCCCATTCGGGTTGGGACCCGCCGGTTGCGGAGGGGGACGCGGCCACGCGTCGATGCCGAGAGCCGATGGCGCAACGGGAGGAGGGTCATGAAGACGTTCCTGTTGTGCGTGGTCTGCCTGTGGCCTGCCACGCTGGTGCTCGCCGAGGAGACGTACACCAACGCCGACCTCGTGAAGTTCCAGGTCCCGGGGGCCTACACGAACGAGGATCTCAAGGGGCTGCCGCCTCTGGCCGTGCAGAGGCAGCCGGCTGCGCTGACGCCGCGCTTCGAGCCGGCCGCCGGTGCGGGTGACTTCTACCAGGTGGTCTACGACAACCTGAAGCGCGATCGCGAGTCCCTGGCGGCCGAGCTGCAGTTCGAGAAGGACCGGGTGGCCTATTCGGAGTCGGCCTTCGCCGGGGACAGCCAGGGCTGGCAGCCGCGCCTCGGCTATGCCACGCGAGTGCGGCCGCTCCTCCTCGAGCTGGGCAAGAGGGTCGCCCTGCTCGACTTCCAGATGGAATCGGTCATCGATCAGGCGCGTCGCGCCGGCGCCACGATCGACCTCAGGTGAGCGGGATGATCATCTGGGGCGACTGAGAACGAGCTCTCCACAGCACGAGGCGCTCCGTCGTCAAGGGGCGCTCCCTCCTCAACGGGTAGCGCCACGGGCGGCCGCGACACCGCCCGTGGCGCAAGTCCGCTTCAGTTGGGGCTGCGACGATTGGCGATCTTGTCGACCGCCTCGATCAGGGAATCAATCTGGAACGGCTTGCTCAGGAAGCCGGCGCCGATCGACCCGAGATGATCGACGGTGCTCTGCCCGAAGAGAATGCCCGAGATGAACAGGATCTTGTCGGCCAGGCTCGGGCTGATCCTCTTGATCTCCTGCGACAGGATGAAGCCGTTCATGTCGGGAAGCAGCAGGTCGACGATGATCATGGAATAGCCGCCGTCCTTGACCTTGCTGAGCGCCTCCTGGCTGTTGGTCGCGGTCTCGATGGTGTAGCCGCATCCCTCGAGTGTCTCGCGGACGAGATCGAGGATCGTGGCATCGTCGTCGACGAGCAGAATCTTGGCTGCTGGGGGCATCACTCTCCCGGGCCGCTGGTGGCCAACACCGGTCCAATATAAGGACGGACCGGGCGAACGCAAGTGACGCCCTGCAGGCATGACGATTCCGGGATTCGTCAAGGGCTTGACGCGGGGACGGAGCGGGCGGGCGATCGCTATAATGACCGCCATGCACGGTCAGCCTCCTGGGGGAGCCGGGGCCAAGCCGCGGCGCGAGGGGATCTTCCTCCTGGCCGTGCTGGGGGTGGCGGCATTCCTGAGGTTCTTCGACCTCTCCTCGCTGCCGCCCGCGCACTACCGCGACGTAGCGCTCACCGCCCTCGATGCGCTGCGCGCGGCGTCCGGGCATCCCTGCCTCCACTACACCTACGACGAAGGGCTGTTCGCCAACCTGATGGGACTCCTGTTCCGCCTGGTCGGGCCATCCGACTGGAGCGTCAGGGCCCCGGGCGCTCTGTTCGGGGTGTTGACCTGCTGGGGTGTCTGGAGGCTCGGACGGGCCGTCGGCCTCGAGAGGGCCGGGCTGTATGGC
>DASTNM010000363.1:0-3892 GCA_035762745.1 Candidatus Polarisedimenticolia bacterium | reverse complement strand
GATCGACTTCCAGCCGACGAGCGGAGTGCTCTACGGGATCTCGGTCGACGGCCTCCTGACCAGCCGGCTCGCCACACTCGACAAGACGACCGGCCTGGCCACTTCCATCAACACCCTGGGGCTCATCGACGCCCGCGCCATGGCCTTCGACTCCGCGGGGGTCCTCTACGTGGCGGGACACACCTCGACGACGTCGACGACCGATTCCCTGTACATCGTGAATCCGGCGACCGCCGCGAAGACCGCCGTCGGCCCGATCGGCTTCTTTCTTGCGGGGATCGACTTCGCCCCCGACGGCACCCTGTACGGCATCGTCCTGCGCAACTTCAACATCACCGGCAGCCCGAACGGCGGCCTGGTGCGCCTGAGCAAGACGACCGGCGCCGGCACGCTCCTCTTCACCACCGGCCGGCAGAACCAGGCCGGGATCCGCTTCGCCCCGCCGATCGCCGTCGATCACGATCTCGATGGAATCCATGACATCGCCGACTGCGCCCCTCTCGACCCGACCAACTCCGCTCCCGGGATCGCCTCGGGTCTCATCTTCACCGACGCGGCAAGAGGCGTCTTCACCTGGACGCCGGCGCCGAACGCCCGCTTCCACAACTCCTACCGCGGCACGATCACCGGCTCCCTGGGCCAGAGACCGCCCGGTGCCGTCTTCGACCAGGTCTGCTTCGAGAGCGGCGACGCGCAGGGGAACGGTGACCTGGTGTCGGCCGATCCTTCGTCACCAGCCATCGGCACCGCCTGGTATTACGTCACCGACGGCGAAGGGTGCGGCGAGGGGCCGCTCGACAGCGACCCGGCCCACCCGATCCCCAACTCGAGCCCCTGCCCGACACCGCCGTAAGGCGCCCGGCCTGTCCGGCCGCGGGCGGCTCTCCTTGTCCCCCCGCGCGCTCCCCTGCTATGATCCGCGCGTGACCCTCGAAACGAAGCCGCTTCCCCGCAATCCCACCCGCGCCGTGCGCGTCGGCCGCGTCAGCATCGGCGGCGGCCACCCGATCGCCGTGCAGAGCATGTGCGCCACCAAGACCTCCGACGTCGAGGCGACGGTGCGCCAGACGCTCGACCTCGAGCGGGCCGGGGCGGACGTGGTGCGCATCGCGGTCGACAGCGCCAGGGACGCCTCGGCCCTGCCGCGCATCCGCGCGCGCGTCTCCGCCAACCTGTCGGTCGACCTTCAAGAGAACTACCGCCTGGCGCTCGAGGTGGCGCCGCACGTCGACAAGATCCGCTACAACCCGGGGCACCTGTACCACCACGAGCGCGGCAAGCCGGTGCGCGACAAGGTCGCCTTTCTGGCCGAGGTGGCGGAGAAGCACGACTGCGCCCTGCGCATCGGCGTGAACTGCGGCTCGGTCGACCCGGAGAAGGCGGGGCGCTTCGGGGGGGACTCGGTGGCCGAGATGGTCGCCTCGGCGCTCGAGCACTGCGCCCTGCTCGACGATCTCGGCTACCACCGCTTCGTCGTGTCGCTGAAGGACTCCGACCCGGCGAAGGTGATCGACGCCAACCGCCGCTTCGCCGCCGAGCGCCCCGACGTGCCGCTGCATCTCGGGGTGACCGAGGCCGGCCTGCCGCCGGACGGCGTCATCAAGACGCGCGTCGCCTTCGAGCAGCTGATCGCCCGCGGCCTCGGCGACACCATCCGCGTCTCCCTCACCCTGCCGAACGATCGCAAGGGGGAGGAGATCGCCGCCGGGCGGCGGATCCTCGACGACATCGCCCACGGCCGCTTCCGCTCGGTCCCGGAGAACCTCGGGCGGAGGCTGAACATCATCTCCTGCCCCTCCTGCTCGCGGGTCGAGAACGAGGCCTTCGTCGATCTGGCGGAGAAGGTGCGCGACCTGGCCGCCTACGCGCGCGACCAGGCGGTGACCATCGCCGTCATGGGCTGCCGGGTGAACGGGCCGGGCGAGACCGACGACGCCGACCTCGGCCTCTGGTGCGCGCCGACGCACGTCAACCTGAAGCGCAAGGCGGAGACCGTCGGCACCTTCGGCTACGACGAGGTGCTGGGGCGTCTCAAGATCGAGCTGGACCGGCTGCTGGAGGAGAGGCGGGCGCGCGGCCTTACGTGAAGACCGGGGCGGCGAGGGTCTTGAGGATCGCCGCCGAGGCCCCCTCGACGTCGGCGTGCAGCGAGTGGCCCGAGGCGTCCATCGTCACGATCGCCGGGAAATCCTTGACCCTCAAGTGCCACATCGCCTCGGGGACACCGAGGTCGAGCAGGTCGACCCCCTCGACTTTCTCGATGCAGCGCGCGTAGTACTGCGCCGCGCCGCCGATGGCGTTCAGGTAGACGGCGCCGTGCTCCTTGAGCGCCTGGAGCGTCTTCGCCCCCATCCCCCCCTTCCCCATCACCGCCCGCACTCCGTAGCGCGCGATGACGTCGGCCTCGTAAGGTTCCTCGCGGCTGCTGGTGGTCGGCCCCGCCGCGGTGATCCGCCAGGTGCCGTTCTCTTTCATGACCACCGGCCCGCAGTGGTAGAGGATCTGCCCGTGCAGATCGACCGGCGGAGGCTGCTTCATCATGTGGTGATGCACGGCGTCGCGCCCGGTGAACATCATGCCGCTGATCATGACGACGTCGCCGACCCTCAGACGCCGCACCTGCTCCTCGCCGAGCGGCGCTCTCAGGGAGATCTCCGTGCCGGTCCGGCCGAGCCCCTCCCCCGGCGCCACCGGCTCGGGAGGCGCCTCGTCGCGGTAGAGCCAGCGCTTGATCGCCCCGCTGCGCGCCTCGAGCACGACGCCGAGCCGGCGGAAGGCCCAGCAGTCGTAGGCGACCGACACGAAGAACGACGCCGGCAGCCGGTTGATGACGCCGACCTTGCAGCCGATGAGCGTCACCCCCCCGCCGAACCCCATCGTGCCGATGCCGAGGGTGTTCGACATCTTGAGGACGTAGTCCTCGAGAGCCCGCAGCTTGGGATCGGGATTGACGTCGTCGAGCGAGCGGAAGAGCTGCGCCTTGGCCTCCTCGTACCCGGTGGTCCGGTCGCCGCCGACGCAGGCGCCGATCGCCCCGGCGCTGCACCCGTGACCCTGCGCCTGCCAGACGGCGTGGAGCAGGCACTTGCGCACGCCGTCCAGGTCGCGGTCGGCGCGCCCCAGGTGCGGCAGCTCGGTCGGCAGCGAGTACTGGATGTTCTTGTTCTCGCAGCCGCCCCCCTTCAGGAGCAGCCGCACCTCGATCTCGTCGGGGTTCTCCCACTGGTGGAAGTGGACGGTCGGCGTTCCGGGGCCGAGGTTGTCGCCGCTGTTCTTGCCGGTCAGCGAGTCGACCGAGTTGGGGCGCAGCTTGCCGCGCCTGGTCGCCTCGACGATCGCCCGGCGGATCGCCGCCTCGACCGCGATCTGGCTGACGCCGACCGGCGTGCGGACCTCGAAGGTCGGCCAGCCGGTGTCCTGGCAGATCGGCCCCTCGCAGTCGGAGGCCATGTCGATGTTGGAGGCGATGACGCCGAGCGCCTGACCCGAGCGGGTGCCCGGCTCCTCCAGGGCGACCGCCCGCGACATCGCCCGGCGCACGTCGGGCGGCAGGTTGGTCGAGGTCTGGACGACCAGATCGAGAAGGCTTTGATCCAGGCGTTCCATGCCCCGGATCATAGCACCATCACGGGTCGGCGATCAGTCCCCGCGGCCTCTCCTATTGCTTCACCGCCGGCCCGGCGTATCCGAGCGACGCGCCATTCGCGGCGATGCTCTCGATATAGATGTTGCGCCCGCTCTTGTGCTTGGGGAGGAGGTAGGTGTACGAGGCGCTCCCGATCACGCACGCCTTGCATGGGATGAGGGCGCTGTTCAGCCGGGTGGGACGTCCCTGGTTGTCGAAGACGACGACGTTGTAACCCCGCATGTCCCGCTCGCAGGCGACGTACCA
>DASTNM010000362.1:0-5194 GCA_035762745.1 Candidatus Polarisedimenticolia bacterium | reverse complement strand
GCGCTTGCGGAAGTTCTCGAACTCCGCCTGCTTGCGCAGGAGAAGGTCGTAGTACTTGTCCTTGGCCTCGAGGGCCTCCTCGAGCTTCCGCGGCAGGTCGCCCGCCGGGCTCTCGCGCCGCGGCGCCGGCGGGGGGGAGTGGTGCGGCGTGCGTTGGCCCTTCTCGGAGCCGGTGGTCTCGTCGACGCCGACCACCTCGAGGATCTCGATCGACTCGTCCTCCCCGTCCCCCGCGCTCGTCGGGTCGGGCTCCTCCGGAGGTCGCCGGTGCGGCCGGTCGTGCCCTTTCTTCCCGCCGGATGCGGACATACCACCTCCGGCGCGAATATAGGTCAGAGGTCCTGGCGGGTCAACAAACTGGAGAGATGGCTGGAGATGTACTCGACCAGGGCGACGGCTCTGTCGTACTCCATCCGGGTCGGTCCGAGGATCCCCAGCCAGCCGTTGGCCTGGTCGCCCAGGCGGTAGCTCGAAGCGACCAGCGAAAGGCTGCCGAGCGCCGGGTCATCGGTCTCGGAGCCGATGACGACCTGCACCCCGGGGGCATCGAAGAGGCGGTCCAGGAGGGTGACGAGGGAGTGCCTCTCCTCGAAGGTCTGGAAGAGGCGGCGCATCGTCTCGACGTCGGAGAACTCCGGATGCTTCAGGATGTTGGTGGTCCCCTCGAGGACCATCCGGCGCTCCGAGGGCTCGGCATCGAGGTAGCAGGTGCCGAGCGTGACGGCGTTCTTGAGGAGCCGGTCGAAGGCCGCCTTCTCCTCCGCCATCAAGCGGACGAGCCGCTGCCGCACCTCGCCCAGGGTCAGCCCGGAGAACTCGGCCACCAGATAGCGGCCGGCCTTCTCGAGATCGTCCTGAACGTAGTCCTCCTCGGTCTCGAGGACGCGGTGGCTCACCACACCCGAGCGATCGACGAGGATGGCCAGGATCTTGCGGGCGTGCAGGCGCACGAACTCGATGTGTTTCAGAACCGCTTCGGTGATTGGCGGAAAGATCAGGTAGCCGACCTGGCTGCTCAGGCGCGACAGGAGCTTGGGGATCAGCTCCATCGCCTCGCTCCCCTCCCCTCCCAGCCGTGCCAGGTCCTCATCGATCACCAGCCGATCGCGCGGCGCCAGACGACCGGCGGGCGGCAGGGAATCGACGTAATGGCGGTAACCTTTGTCCGTGGGGATGCGGCCGGCGGAGGTGTGGGGCTGAGCCAGGAGGCCCATCTCCTCGAGGTCCGCCATGACGTTGCGGACGCTCGCCGGGCTCAGCCCCTCGCGGGTCAGCTTGGCGATGGTGCGCGAACCGACCGGCTCGCCGCTGAGGATGTAGCTGGCGACTATGTCCTTGAGGATTTCCCGGGCCCGCTCATCGAGGACGATCTCCATCACGCGTCCCCCCCGCCCATTGGCACTCTACAACCCCGAGTGCCAATATACCGGTCCCCGGCCCGGATGTCAACCGCCGTGCTAAGGGGTCCCTCCACCCCGTGCCGCGGCCGGCGCGGCCTTGCGGCCGAGCAGATAGGTCCGGATGAACGGGTCGAGATCGCCATTCAGAACCCGCTCGACGTCCCCCTGCTCGAATCCGGTGCGGTGATCCTTGATCAGGCGGTAGGGCTGCAGGACGTAGGAGCGGATCTGGCTGCCGAAGTTGATCTCCAGCTTGGCCCCCTCCTCCGCCTGGCGCTTCTCGTCCCGCTTGCGGCGCTCGAGGTCGTACAGGCGTGCCCGCAGGACGCGCATCGCCATGTCGCGGTTGCGGTGCTGCGAGCGCTCGTTCTGGCACGAGACGACGATGCCGGTCGGCAGATGGGTGACGCGCACGGCGGAGTCGGTGACGTTCACGTGCTGCCCGCCGGCGCCGCTGCTGCGGTAGGTGTCGATCCGCAGATCCTTCTCCTCGACGGCCACCTCGATGGTATCGGCCAGCTCGGGGTAGGCGTAAACCGAGGCGAAGGAGGTATGGCGCCGGCCCGAGGCGTCGAACGGGGAGATGCGCACCAGCCGGTGCACTCCGTTCTCGGCGCGCAGGAAACCAAAGGCGTTCTTCCCCTTCACGAGGAGCGTCGCGCTCTTGATCCCCGCCTCCTCACCCTCCTGGTAGTCGAGAGCCTCGACCCGGTAGCCGTGCGCCTCGGCCCAGCGCAGGTACATGCGGTACAGCATCTCGGCCCAGTCCTGCGACTCGGTCCCGCCGGCGCCGGGGTGGATGGTGAGGATGGCGTTCCCGGCATCGTGCTCGCCGGTAAGCATCATCTCGAGCTCGCGCTCGTCGAGAGCGGCCGCCAGATCGTCCACGGCGCGACGCAGATCGTCGCCCACCTCCTCCCCCTCGGTCGCGAGCTCGGCGCAGACCTGCGCCTCCTCGAGCTTCCTCTCGAGGGAGCGCGAGGCCTCGATCTCCTCGGAGAGACGTGTGCGGCGTTGGAGGATCGTCTGGGCCCTGGCGGGATCGTTCCAGAGAGTGGGGTCGGCGGCGCGGGTCTCGATCTCGCGCAGCTCGCGGCTCAGGCCGTCGGGATCAAAGATGACCCCGGAGCTCCGCGACGCGGGCCTTGAGGCCGCCCACGGCGCGCACGAGCTCGTCGAGTTCGAAGTTCCTGGGCATCGTTTTCCGTCATTCTCGCGCGGGGGATCGGCCCCCCAGGCGCGACGACGCCGCGCGAAGCGCGGCGTCGAGGAGCAGGAGTATAGCACAGCCCCAGGCGAGGAGGTCTCCGCTGCGCCCGTACGGTGTCACGTCCGAGCGGGGCGCGACCACGCCGACGAGGACCGTCTGCTCCAGGAGGCGCGTGCGGCGGGTGATCCGCCCGTAAGGATCGACGATGGCGCTGATCCCGGTGTTGGCCGCCCGCACGAGGTAGCGGCGGTTCTCGACCGCCCGCGCCACCGCCATCGCCAGGTGCTGCGGCGGCCCGGGGCTTCTGCCATACCAGCCGTCGTTGGTGATGTTGACCAGCAGGACCGCCCCGCGGCGCACGATCGGGCGCACCACGTCCGGGAGGATCGCCTCGTAGCAGATGAAGGTCGCCGCGGGGCCCATGGGCGTGGGCAGCGGCGCCAGGCTCGTGCCTGGGGCGAAGTCGGCGATCGCCCCGCGCACCAGGCGATCGACGAAGAACAGTACTCCGCGCAGCGGCACGTACTCGCCGAACGGGACCAGGTGGACCTTGTCGTAGGGTGCGCTGATCGAGCCGTCGGGCGCGACGGCGAAGGCGCTGTTGGTGGCACCAAGGCGCCCGCCGGCGACACGGTAATCGACGCTCCCGGCGATCAGGGTGATCCCGAGATCGTGCGCCAGGCCCGTCACGAGGTCGACGTAGGGGCGGTCGGGCTCGACGACGAGCCCGCCCGCCTCGCGCGCGGGCTCGGTCTCGCCGGCCCGCACCCGCCGGGGCCGGTTGAAGGAATAGGGGCTGGCCGACTCTGGCCAGACGACGAGGCTGGCTCCGCCGCGCGCCGCCTCCCGCGTCAGGCGCACCAGATCGGTGACGATGCGCGTCGCGGCGGCGGGGTCCCACTTGCTGTCCTGCGGCACGTTCCCCTGCACCGCCGCGACCGTGATCCGCTCCCCCCCCGAGGCGAGCGCTCTCTCCCCGCGCCAGAGCGCCACGGCCCCCCCGGCGTGCACCGCCACCACCAGGAGAAGAGACAGCAATCCGGCGGCGCGGGCCCGGACCGGCGCCGGGCGCGTTGCCAGCAACGCGAGCGCCGTGTTCAGCGCCATCACCAGGAAGGAGACGGCGTAGATACCGCCGAGCGTCGCCGCCTGCAGCAGCGCCAGATTGCGGTACTGCGAATAGCCGAGGAGACCCCAGGGGAAGCCGGTCAAGGCGCGCCCCCGGATGAACTCGAGCCCCACCCAGGCGATCGGCGCCATCAGGAGCCCCTGCGGTCCGTGCCGGCGGCAGGCGGCGGCGACGATGAACGCGAACAGCGCGAAGTAGCCGGCGAGGTAGGCGACCAGCAGGGCCAGGATCAGGATTCCGAGCGGCCAGGACAGACCCCCATAGAGCACCATCACCCTGGGGATCCAGTCGAGCAGGACGAAGAAGAAAGCGGCGCCGCAGGCGTAGCCGCGCAGAAGCGCGGCGCCGCGGCGGGCCGCGCGCAACGAGAGGAGAAGCGGCACGAGGGCCAGAAAGGCGAGCGGACCGAGATCGGCCGGCGGGTAGGCGAGCGCCAGGAGCAGGCCGGAGAGAACCGGGAGGAAGAGACCCCGGAATCCCGAGGTGTCAGGACGGCTCATGCAGGAGGAGTCGCAGAGACTCCCGAACGTCGACGCTCCCCTCGGCGGCCCTCGACAGCGCGGCGCTCGCCAGGGTGACCATCCCGGCGCGGGCGCAACGCTCCCTCAAGCCGGCGGCCGACATGCCGACGCGGAACAGGCCGTCGTCGGCGCCGGTCGGAAGAAACTCGTAGATCGGCGCGAGGCGGCGCACACCCGATCCGCGGCACAGGGTGCAACCCTGCCCGGTGAAGTAGGGCCCGCCTGCGGCCAAACGACCCCCCGGCCCGGACGAGCGCAGGTCGCGCAGGTCGCAGGCCCGTCGGCAGGCGGAGCAGAGCGATTCCAGGAGACGCACCGCCAGGATGCCGGTGAGGCCGCCCTCCCCGGCGGGCGGCCCATAACCGGCTCGCACGATCCACTCCACGGCCGCGAAGGCGTCACGGGACGGCAGCACCGCCACCACGACCCGCTCGCGGGCCAGAGCCAGGGCCGCAAGCAGCTCGCCCGGGCGGCTCACCCCGGCGAGCGCCAGCAGATCGGGCCGGTGCTCCAGCGCCCGCTCCACGAGCGCCCCCGGCGGCACCTCCTCCTCGTCGCCGGGAGGGGCCAGAAGCTCGAGCCCCGGGATGCCGGGCCACTCTCCGACCGCGACGCGACGCGGCAGACGCGGATCGAGCAGCTCCAGGATCGCCCTCAGCCCCGCCCCCGCCTCCGCGCCGCCGGGAGCGGCGACCAGGAGGAGGCCGTTGCCGCGCGCGGCCACGGTGTCGAGCGCCCCGCCGAGATCGGGGGCGGCCCGCTCGAGGTCGCGGGTCGCCGGAACCTCGATCCGCTCTTCGCGCAGGTCGAGGGTGTAACCGTCCCCCTCGAAACCGGGGAGCGCCGAGACCGCGGCGCTCACCCGCCGGGCGTCGATCAGAAGTGTCATCCGCCCCTCGCGAGGCACCACCCGTCCCCGCGCCGTCAGGCGGGA
>DASTNM010000361.1:0-2069 GCA_035762745.1 Candidatus Polarisedimenticolia bacterium | reverse complement strand
GGTCAAAGTCGACTTCATCGTTCGCAAGGACAACGAGTACCGCCGCCTGGAGTTCTCCAGGCGGCGGCGCGTGGAAGCCGAGGGACTCGCATTTCACCTGGTATCTCCGGAAGACCTCATCCTCTCCAAGCTGGAGTGGATCCGACAAGGCCCTTCGGAACTCCAGCTCAAGGATGTTCGGAGCGTTGTCGCTTCGGTGCGGGACCTTGACTGGTCCTACATCCGAACCTGGGCGGCGAAGCTGGGACTTCTACCGCTCCTCGAGAAGGCTGCCGGATGAGCGATACACCTCCCGACGTCCTGAAGAGATACCACGAGATGCTGATGGCTCGGAGCGGAGCGGCGCGCCTCCGGATGGGATGCGACCTGTTCATGGCTGCGCGACGTCTGGCCCTGGCAGGTCTCAAGGCGGAGTCCCCGCACGATCTCCCTGCGCGCCTCTTCCTGCGCTTCTACGGCCGCGAATTCAGCCCCGGGCACCAAGCCGCGATCGTGGCGAGGATCCGCGGCTGGGCCGGGCGGCGCAGCTTCTCGTCATCCGCCCGGTAGCCCTCACCCATCCCCGATCGAGAAGACCGTGACCGGCCCGAAGGGTCGGACCGCGACTCGTGAATCGACGGCGACCCGCGGCGCTCAGCCGCGCTCGAAGATCTCCTTGGCGATGATGACGCGCTGGATCTGCGAGGTCCCTTCGTAGA
The DNA here is from genome assembly GCA_035762745.1 of Candidatus Polarisedimenticolia bacterium. GTDB lineage: Bacteria > Acidobacteriota > Polarisedimenticolia > Gp22-AA2 > Gp22-AA2 > DASTNM01. The sequence goes on along the minus strand of DASTNM010000361.1, from coordinate 1,371 downwards.
TCTGGAACACCTTGGCGTCGCGCATCAGCTTCTCGACCGGATACTCGCGCGAGAAGCCGTAGCCGCCGAAGACCTGCACGGCGTTGAGGGCGGTCTCCATGGCGGTGTCGGCGGCGAACGCCTTGGCCATGGCGGCCTCCTTGGTGTTGCGCTCGCCGCGGTCGATCTTCCAGGCCGACTGCCAGACCAGGAGGCGCGCCGCCTCGATCTTCATCGCCATGTCGGCGATCATGAAGGCGATCACCTCGTGTTTGGCGATCGGCACGCCGAAGGCGGTCCGCTCCTTGGCGTAGCGGATGGCGTGTTCCATCGCCGCGCGGGCCAGGCCGACCGCCGCGGCCGAGACGACCGGGCGGCTGTGGTCGAAGGCGGACATCGCCAGGAAGAAGCCTTTCCCCTCCTCGCCGATCAGGTTCGCCTTCGGCACCACGACGTCGTTGAAGGTGACGGCCCTCGTGTCGGAGGCGCGCTGACCGAGGTTCTGCTCCTTCTTGCCGATCTCGAGACCGCGCGTGTCGGAAGGGACGACGAAGGCGCTCATCCCCTTGTAGCGCTGCGCGGGGTCGGTGTAGGCGACGACGAAGTACCAGTCGGCGACGCTGCCGTTGGTGATCCACATCTTCGATCCCTTCAGCACGTAGTCGTCGCCGACCTTGCGAGCGGTCGTCTTGATCCCCTGCACGTCGGAGCCGGCCTGCGGCTCGGTCACGCAGTAGGCGGCGAATTTGAACTCCTCCGTCATCGGGGTCAGGAAGCGCTTCTTCTGCTCGTCGGACCCGCCGACGATCACCGGCGCCTCGGCGAGCGTGTTGGCCTCCATCGCCGTGCCGATGCCGGTGCAGCCCCAGGCGACCTCCTCGGCGATGAGGCAGCCGTCGATCACCCCGAGCCCCGGGCCGCCGCAGGCTTCCGGGATGTGGGTGTTCATCAGGCCCAGCTCCCAGGCCTTGCGGCAGACCTCGCGCGGGAACTCGCCGGTCTGGTCGTGGTGCGCCGCCTTCGGCACGATCTCCTTCTCGGCGAACTCGTGCGCCAGCGCGCGAAGCTGCTGCTGCTCGTCGCTCAGGGCGAAATCGATCATCGAACCCCTCCGGGAGGCGTCAGGATTTCTTCTTCGCCATCTGCGCGAAGAACTCCTTGGAGCGCCGGGACATCTCCTCGTGCGTCACGTCCTCTTTGTGCGTCCCGATCCCCCACTCGTGCCCGAACGGATCGGTGAGCTTGCCGTAGCGGTCCCCCCAGAACATGTCGGCCGGCTGCATGCGCGCCGTGCAGCCGGCGGCGACGGCGCGCGCGAAGACCGCGTCGACGTCCTCGACGTACAGGAAGATCGAGACCCCTGTCCCTCCGAGCGTCTGCGGCGACTTCACC
>DASTNM010000360.1:0-4147 GCA_035762745.1 Candidatus Polarisedimenticolia bacterium | reverse complement strand
ATCCGCCCTGTCCAGGAGCGTCATCAGGCTGTCCGCCCGCCGGCGATCGTCGGGTCCCGAGGCCAGGGCGGCGGCGGTCATGGTCGCCCGCCGGGCGAGGTGCAACCGCCGCCGGCTGTCCTTCCCCCCCTCCTGGCGAACGGCGGCCAGGTACAGCTCGGCCATGCGGTACTGCCGGGCCGCGTCGTACGGCCGATCGACCAGGTAATCGCGGTAGACCTCGGCCAGGAAGCCGGGTCCGCGAGCCTCGGCCATCGGCTCGATCAACGCCAGCGCCTCCTCGAGCACATCACCGGTCTGCCTATGGATCAGATCCACGACGCTGGCCGACACCGCATCCTTCTGCCCCAGGGCCTGTTGCGCCCGGGCCAGGGCGCGACCCGCTTCGGGGTCCGCCGCGACGCCCCTCTCGTCCCCGCCGAGGAGGAAGGCGGCCCTCTCCCACAGGCCCAGCCGGGCGGCGGCCACGCCGGCGTCGACGCGGGCGGCGCCGAGCTGCCCCCGCCGCTCGAGGTCATCCGCAAGCGACAGGACCTCGCGCCACTGGCCGTGCGCCAGCAGCCAGTGGGCCAGGAGGGAGGCGGTCGCGGTCGTCGGCGCGTGCTCGCGATCGAGCATGGCGCGCGCGCCCATGACCAGCCGCGCGGCGTCGACGCGCCCGTCCAACCAGTCGCGATCGGCGGGCGCGATCCTCGACAGCTCGAACGCGGCCGGATACAGGGAAGGGTCGAGAGTGATCGCCGCCCGCAGCTGCGCCATCCTCTCGGCGCGATTGAGCTCGTGCGACAGTCTCCAGTGCCAGGCCGCCTCGGACGATCGGCTCATGAAGCGCCGGCGCGCCTCGACCGCGGACGGGCTCACGTCATCCCGCGGCAGGACGACTCCCATCAGAAACGACGTGCCACCCCAATTCTCCAGGAACTCCGGGAGAGGCTCGTCGACCCAGATGTCCCAGGTCGCCGTGTCGTAGGCAACCAGAGTTCCCAGCCGGGTGTCGTACCCGAAGACCGCCATGACGTGCCCGGGCTGGTACGCCAGGACCGGCAGCCCGTGGTCCACCAGCCAGCGCAGGTCCTCCACGGTGGCGAACGGCACGACCAGGTGCTCGAGCCCGTTCTCCTCGCACAGGAAGCGGATGTCCGAGAGCGCCGTGCCGCCGCCGATCATCGCCACCCTCTCGCCAATCTGCCGGGGCGAGAGCGGGTGTCCCCAGTAATTCATCACGAGCGCCAGGGTGTTCGGCGCGCAGTAGGCGTCGCGCAGCTCGGTCTTGACCTCGACTCCCTCCAGAACCACGCGTTTCCCCGATTCCTCGCGGGCCAGGCGCTCGAGGTAGTAGGCGCTCTGTCGGACCAGGTCCTTGTTCGCGTTGCGGGTCGTCTGCACGAGGCGGAAGGCCGAGATGGCCTGGTCCTCGCGTCCCAGCTTGTGGTTGAGGAGTCCGATGCGGGCTTGCACATAAGACTCGATGAGCGGCGTCGAGCGGGCCGTCAGGGCCCGCCCGTACCAGCGCAGCGCGGCGGCGGCGCGGCCGCCCTTCTCCAGCCGGCGGGCCACCACGAACTGCACGCGGGGCGCAAATCCCAGCGCCAGCCCCTGGCTCAGCAGCCCTGCCAGCGCCAGGGCCGTGACGCGCAGGAGGCGACGCCATCCACGCCCCTCTCCCCAGGCCAGCTCGAGCGCCAGGGGGACGGCGGCGACGAAGAAGACGGCCTGCAGCAGGGCCCCCTGCGGCGCGCCCGTCTGAGAGAAGAGCTCGGCGCCGAACATGAGCGTTCGCAGGGCATGGACCGATCCCGAGACGACGATCTCGATGAGCAGGAACACCCAGATCAGGGCCAGCGCGGCGACCGCGAGGTCGGGCGCGGATCGCAAGCGCCCGCGACGCATGGAGAGCATGACGAACGCGGCGCCGCTCGGGACGCCCCAGAAGATCCCCCAGAAGATCGCCTCGAACGCGGCCTCCGGATCGGCGACCTGGGGATCGACGCGGACGAGGAGCGAGCCCACCGACGCGGCTCCGACCAAGTGGGTGAAGAGCATGAGGGAGGGCATCACGAAGAGGACCACGGCCAGCGCGCGCAGCGCCTCGCGGGCGCCACCCTCCCGTACCGATCTGGCCGGCGCGGCCCCGCCATCGAGGGTTCGTCTCCAGGCCGCCAGGGCCGCGGTCGCCATCAAGCAGAAGAGGACCCACACCGTCGAGGTCACCACCCAGCGCGACCGGTCGAGGACCACGAAGAGCGCCACACCGAGCGTGAACGTCAGACCGGCGGCACGGATCCAGCGGGCCTTGTGGATGCGCCCTGCGGCGGAGAAATCATCCGCCACCATCCAGGCCGCCGCGGCAGGGGAGGCGAAGAGACCCAGCGTGAAGACCTGCAGCCAGGAGCGCTGCCTCAGCGGCCGACTGGCCCTCATCGCTGCGCCTCGCGCGTCATCAATCCCTCGCCATCGTCGGTCTCCTCCTCGCCGGTGGCGCCTTCTTCGTCGGGCCCGCCACCGCACCGCTCCACGCCGGCGAGTTCCTGCTGCCGAGCGCGTGCCGTGGCCGCCTCCGCGGTCTCCCCTGCGGCCGCAAGGGCCTCCGCCAGACGCCGCTGATAGGGGAAGTTCTTCGGATCGATCTCCGTCGCCCGCCGCCACCAGGCGACCGCCTCCCGCGGACCCGCGGAGAGCGCCGCCCGGGCCGCGCAGTAGGGAGCCAGGTTGGCACGGGAGCCGGGCATCCCTTTGGCGTCCGGCACCAGGATCGGAATGTGCCGGATCAGCGCCACCAGCGCCCCGCGCGCCGCAGGGGTCTCCGGCTTCGAGAGGGCGATGACCCGCAGGGCCCACAGGATGGAATCCGGACTGAACGATTTCGCCCGCGTCATGTCGAGAGCCAGGCGCACGGTCTCCTCGCCGCTCCCTTCGATCGGAGCCCGCGCCAGGAGCCTCTCCAGAATCCCGGCGTCGTCGGGATCCCAGGCGCGCAGCCGCTCCAGGGCCTCACGGTGCGACTCACAGCTCACCGCGGGGAGGCGTGCGGCCATCTCGTCGATCTCCCGGAGCGCCCAGGGTGAGAGGCCCTCGAGCCCGCCGGGGCGCAGCAGGCCCGCCGCGGCCCGGTCCGCATCGGGCGACGGGCGCCGCGCCGGGTCGGGCGGACCCAGGGAGCGCAGCCCCAGGGCGCCGATGGCGAGGATCTCGTCCCGTGGGCGGCCGGCGGCCAGCCTCCCGGCCAGGCGCGTGCCCAGAAGATAGGCCCTCTTCTCGACCGCGTGCCGGGCCTGCCAGAGCAGCGCCAGGGCGTCGCCATGCGTCGCGGCGCCCGGCGGCGCCGTGAACGTCCCGTCCCGCGCGCGCGGCACGACTGCCACCGCCCAATCGCCATCGACCGCCAGGGAGGCCCGCAGGAGTGACATCGACCCCAGGCGGCTCACCTCGGCCCGGACGCGTCCGCGGTCCTGCTCCGCAGGCTCCGCGCTGCTCACCAGCTGCCGCACCTCGGCCTGGCTGAGCGGCCGCTCGCGGTCGCGATCCCAGCGCCCGTAATCGAGCCACAGGACGGCATCGGATTTCGGGGCGGCCCAGACCACGACTCCCCAGCTCCTGCGGACGGGATCCCTGAAAAGAACGGGTCTTCCCTGCCCGAGCATCTCCTCGATCCGATCGGAGGCGACCACGAGGGGCTCGGCCCCCAGCAACCGGACCGCCCAGCGCAGATCGTCGAAGCCGTCCACGGGCGGCAGATTGATCTCGTCCGGGCTGTAGGACGCCGCCTGCAGGCGATTCTTGAGTCGCACCTCGCTCAGCTCGGGCCGCGCGGCGCGGACGGCGGTGAGCACCGCGCACCAGTTGTCGGAGAGGTAGGACTCGGGCCGGATGGGAGGCGTGTTCACGGCGAGCGCGCCTCGGGTGTCGAGGGGGGTGGCGAGGATCGCGGCGGCGGTCCGGGCCGTCGTCTCGCACGGAAACTCCGCGATCAGATCCCCCCGCGCCCGCCCGAGGGCCCAGCGCGCCAGTTCGGAATCGCCGCTCCGCAGGGCCGAAACGGCGCACTGCTCGACGGCCCGGCAGGTCCCGGGCGCGACGGGGGCGCGTCGGATCACCCAGGCCCACTCCCCGGCCGCCGCGGAGTCGTCGTCGCGCGCCATGCGCCGGT
>DASTNM010000359.1:0-3667 GCA_035762745.1 Candidatus Polarisedimenticolia bacterium | reverse complement strand
GCCTGCCCGATCGTCTCGACCCAGGGACCGGCGGCAACCGGCCGGCCTGAGCCCTCGCTCCTGATCACGACGTCGGCCGGGTAGACCGCCAGTCCGTGGCGGGCCCTCAGGAACAGTCGCACCGCGTCCTTGGCCGCCAGCCGCCCGACGAGCCACTCGCCGCGGCGCGCCTCGGAGCCCGAAAGCGCCCGCCAGGCTTCCCGCTCTTCGCGCGCCAGGGCGAGGTGGGCCAACCCCTCGCGCCAGATGCCGCCGTCCGCGGAGAGGAGGCGGTCGTCGATCTCGAGTCGGCAGCAGCGCACGGCGTCGTCCGCCGGGTCGGGCGCCGGCAGGGGATCGCTCAGGAGCACGTCGCGTGGCGCCAGCCGGAAGGCGTAAATCCTTTCGGGCAGCCGGATCCGCTTCACCTCCCATCCTGAAAGCCGGACCAGAAGGCGGCCGTCCGGTCCCGCGACCTCCAGGTCGGCCCTGATCGTTCCGTCGCTCCGGACGTCGCAGCGGGTCCGGCAGCGCGCCGTGGCCGGTGGGACCAAAGGCGCCGCAAAGATCTCGAGGCGGTCGAGGCCGATGGGGAAGACCACGAAATCGCGCTCCAGGAACTCGGCGGTCCAGTAACCGATCACCTGGCTGGCCGCGTCGAGCAGGAGGGCGTCGAGGAGGAAGGGGGGGGTGCCCCCCGAGCGGAAGAGACCCGCGGAGGGCAGCGCGCGCAACGTCGCCTCGGCGCCGTCCTCGCCGACCCGGTCGATCGACACCACGCCCCGGAAGGAGGGACCATGAAACATGCCGTGCGTCTGACCTTCGGCGTAGAGGTCGCCGGGCCTCCAGCGTGAGGAGCGCGCGGCGCGCGGCGCCGACGCCGCCTCGGCCGGCGCGCCGGAAAGGCGATCCGCCAGCAGCACCACGGCCTCGAGCGTGAGCCGGGCCGGCGTTGCATCGCTGAACATCTCGCTCACCCGCACGTCGACCTCGCCGCACCCCGGCCGGGGCGTGGCAACCACCTCCAGCGCCAGGCGCGGCATGGTGAGGGCGAGCCAGCGGTGCGCCCGGACGGAGCGCAGACCGACCGGCCGGAGTCCCGGGGCCGTCGCGGCGGCCGCCTCGGCCATCATTTCCAGGCTCATCGTCAAGGGAACGATCGACAACGGCCGCAGCGTCTCATCGGCGGAGATGCGTCCGCCCAGAGTGTGATCGAGCAGGAAGAGATCCTCCTCGAGGGACAACGTCCGGTGAAAGGTCAGCGAGCCGCCGGCCCCCCGGCGCACGATCCGTCCGGCGAGGGGCGACCCCTTCTCCTCCGCCACGCCACCGCGGCCGGCATGACCCAGGGCCGAGCGCAGCACCTCGTCCTGTGTCTTGAGGAAGTTGTCCATGGTGCTCAGGAAATCCTTGATGACGACCGAGGCGCCCGGCCCGGCGGCGATCCCCGACGCCCCGCCGCCGTTCGCGGGAACGGCGCGGCCTGGCGGGGCGACCGGCGCCCGCGCCACCGCCGACCGCTCCCGTGCCGCCGTTGTCTCTTTCTCCGCCGCGGCGCGCCGGAGCGGCGCCAGCCTGGCGAGCGTCGCGTCGTCGACCTTGAGCCGGGGCAGGGCCAGTGAGAGGCGCAGGGCGCGGTCGGGCCGGGCCGGCAATCGGGCTCCCTCCCGCAGCGCCTCCAAGGGCAGGCGCCGGGAGGCGCGATCCTCGTAAAGCGGCTCGAGCCGCAGTGGCAGGCCATGCGCCGCCAGCAGCGCCAGCAGGTGGTGCAGCTGCGTGATCCCCGGGCGGCGGTGCAGGTTGGAGGCGACGGCCAGGTGCGGCCGGCCGCGCAGGATGTCCTCGACGAAGGCGGTCAGGTTGCCCCGCGGGCCGACTTCGACGAAGACCCGGATCCCGGCGGCGTACATCGCCTCGATCGTCTCCCGGAAGCGGACCGGGCGGCACCACTGCTCGAGCGCCAGCCGGCGGATCGCCTCGGGGTCCGCCGGGACCGGCGCCGCGCTGGCGCACGAGTAGAGCGGCACGCGCGGCGGCGCGAAGCGCGCGCGCTCGTAGAAGCCGCGCAGCTCCTCGCACACAGGGGCGAAGAGCGGCGTGTGGTAGGCGCGTCCGAACGGCAGGCGCTGGCAGACGGCGCCGCGGGACCGCAGCGCGAGCTGCACGCGCCCCACCGCCTCCTCGGTGCCGCACAACACCACCTGGTGGGGGCAGTTGTCCATCGCCAGGAAGATTCCGCCGCCGGCCTCCGACAGCACCGAGCGCAGCGTCTCCTCGTCGGCCGGGCCGACGGCCAGAAGCACTCCCTGGGGCACGACTCCGCTCCGCGTGGCGCGCTCGGTGGCGGCGTTGCCGTCCAGGATCTGCTCGATGAGACGCCCCTCGTCGCCCGCCTCCGCCGCCCCGGAGGCCAGGAGGGCCGAGTACTCGCCGGTGCTGTGCCCCGCCACCGCCTGCGGCCGGACTCCCAGGCGGGTCAGGATGGCGTGCAGCGCCTGGTTGGCGGCGAAGACCGACTCGATGGCGCTGTCCATCTCCCAGAGGCGACGCGTCGCCTGGTCGGTTTCCCCTCCGGGCGGCGGGAAGACCACCTGGCTCGGGAGAACCCCCCGGTGGTGATCGCGGAAGGCGCGGTCCATCAGATCGAACCAGGCACGGGCCTCGGGGAAGTGGAGACAGAGGTCGGCCAGCATGCCGGGGTACTGCGCCCCCTCACCGGGGAAGAGGAAGGCCGGGTCGCCCGCCTCGCCGAGCCGCTCCTCGAAGAAGTAGATCCCGCTGACCTCTTTGAGGCGCGAGCGGGCGGGATCGAGCAGCCGCTCGCCGGCGTAGGCCAGCTTCTTCTCGAGCTCGTCGATCGAAGCCGCGACGATCGCCAGCCGCGCCGCGCCCGGCTCGGGCCCCGGGCAGTTCAGGGTGTAGGCGAGATCCGGCGAGGCGACGCCGGGGTTGGCGGCCACGAATCGCCGCACCGCCGCGCAGCGCTCCAGGAGGCCGGCGCGCGACGCGGCGGACAGGACGAACAGCTCCGACTCGCGCCGGGCGTGCAGGTTTCTGGCGAAGACTCGCCGGCCGCGCGCCGCCGCGCGGACGGGGGGCGCCTCCTCGAGAATGGCGTGCGCGTTGATCCCGCCGAAACCGAAGGCGCTCACCCCCGCGCGGCGCGGAGCCGGTCCGGCGTGAACCCACGGTCGGGTCTCCGTGTTGAGGTAGAAGCGGCTTCCCGCGAGCCTCGGGTTCGAGGCGTCGGCGTGCAGCGTCGGCGGCAGGACGTTGTGGTAGACCGCGAGCGCCGCCTTGATCAGGCCGGCGGCGGCCGCCGCCGGGATGCAGTGGCCGATCATCGACTTGACCGAGCCGAGGGCGCAGCGCGGGCTCTTGTCGTCGGCGCCGAAGACGCGCCGCAGCGCCTCGATCTCGGTCGCGTCCCCGACCGGCGTGCCGGTGCCGTGCGCCTCGAGGAGCCCCACGCTGTCGGGGTCGATCCCGCCCCGCTCGTAGGCGCGGCGCATCGCCAGCTCCTCCCCCTCGACGCGCGGGGCCAGGATCCCCATCGCCTTCCCGTCGCTCGCGGTGCCGACGCTCCGCAGGACGGAGTAGATCCGGTCGCCGTCGTCCAGGGCCTCCTCGAGGCGCTTCAGGACGACGACCCCGGCCCCTTCCCCGAGCAGCGTGCCGTCGGCTTCCG
>DASTNM010000358.1:0-2544 GCA_035762745.1 Candidatus Polarisedimenticolia bacterium | reverse complement strand
AGTGGGTCCCGCCGGCCTTCACGACGCCGGCGGCGCGGGAGAGCGCGGGGAAGTTCTGCACGGTCGCGTTCGCCTCGCCCCAGATGATCGTCCCGTCGCCCTGAAAGCGGACCCGGTACTTCAGGAAGAAGTTCGGGGGATAGATGCCGGCCGCGACCTTGATGACGATGTCGTCCGTGGTCAGCTGCAGGAGGTTGTTTGCCGCCGAGGGGTTGCCGAAGGCCGAGTAGTAGGCCTCGCCCATCCCGAGGGCCTTCCAGATCTGGAGGAAGGGCGTCGCGCTCACGCGGGCTCCGGGGCGTGGTCGAGCTTCGAGAGCACGGCCTTGTAGTGGGGCAGGATCCCGTTCTGCCAGTGCTCGATGGCGATAACCTCGTAGGCCTCGCCGAAGAGGGCGATCCGGTCGGGGTTGGCGTCGTCGACGGTCCGCAGCAGCGTGTCGGTGTAGACGCGGTAGGCGGCGCGGGACCGCCGGCCCTCGGGCAGGGCCTCCAGCTCGCGCCCGCGGAGGGGCTGGACGGAGGCGCGGACGGCGAAGGTCGAGGGCGCGCCCGCGGCGTAGACGCCATCGACGTAGGCGCCGGGGGCGGGCCGCGTTACCGTCAGGGAGAAGTTGCGCAGACCGCTCACGGCTTGGACCCCCCGAGGATCTCGACGTGGGTGATGGACTGGATCAGCTGGCCGGTGTCGATCAGGGGTACGGCCCCGGAGCTGCGCCGCGTCTTGAGCGAGGACCGCGGCGCCTGGTTCTTCTTGACGCCCCCGGTACGGCCCGCGCGCGTCGCATCCGCGAGCGGGGGCGGGATCCGGGAGCGGATCTTCTTCTGGACCTGCGAGGCGTGGAGGGCGCCGACGGCGGCGAGGGAGCGGCGGGGCGTCGACTCCCCGCGGAAGATCGCGTCCTTCTCGGCCGCGAGCTGGGCGAGGAGGCCCTCGCGCTCCTCGTCGTAGGTCGAGCGGATGAAGGAGCGGGCGGGGATCTTCTTCGCGGGGGCGCCGAACTCGTGGACGGCCGCGATCAGGGCGGCGGGGGCGAGGCCGCCGTCCTCGTCCTTGTGCAGCTCGCCCTCCATGACGCCGACCTTCGTGAAGGAGCCGTCGAGCTTCGCCAGGCTCTTCTTGATCTTCTTCCAGCCGAGGTCGCGCTCGGTCACCGAGCTGCGGGCCATCAGGGGATCAGCCGGTTGCGGGCGGCGAAGATCGTCGCGTTGCGCAGGCGCTTGAGTTCGAGCCCCCAGCGGGTCGAGCCGAGGTCGCCCTCGCCGTCGTCGCCGGAGGAGCCGTAGGAGCGGGCGAGGTCGCCCTCCTTCTCGGAGTTGATGGGGCCGGGGGCGCCGGCGTCGCCGCGGGCTTCGAGCGCGAGCCAATGCAGGACGAGGAGCGCGACGGCGAGGGGGCGGTGGGCGCCGAAGACCGGGCCCGTGAGGGCCTCGGCTTCGACGATCAGGTCGGGGATGCGGTCCGAGTTCGCCGCCGCGAGGGCGGGCGCTCGGAGGGTGATCAGGTCGGCGGGGGTCGACACGCGGCGCGCCCTTCTAGGCGGCCTTCGCGCCCTTGTCGGTCTTCTTCTCGCCCTTCTTGGCGTCGGCCTTCTCCTCGGCCTCGGCGGCCTTGGGGGCGGGCTTGGCGGCCTCGGCGACCTCCTCGACGTTGCCGGCCTTGACCTGGTCCGCATAGGACCAGTGCTCGGTCACCGTCTTGGCCTGGTCGGCCGTCAGGTCGTTGACGCCGGGCCGGATCTCGACGGTCCCGAAGTACGTGAGGTGCGGGCGCTTCCACTTGAGCTTCATCTAGGGCCTCCTGGTTGCCCGGCCACGCGGCCGGGCGTCGCTCGGGAAGTTAGAACTTCCCGGCCTACACCTCCAGGCCGTCGATCACCGAGACCGAGAGCGGGTAGTACACGATCACGCCGCCGGTGCGGGAGTGCGTCGGTACCACGAAGTTCAGGTTACGCTCCTGGGCCGGGAACTGCTCGTAGGGCTGGGGGATCTCCAGCGTCAGCTTGTCCGGGCTCCGGCGGTAGATGAGCATCACGTCCGTCGGGCCCGCGAGGCCGGTCGAGGGGACGATGGCCAGGGCCTCGAACTCGGGGACGCTGATGAAGTTGATCCCCGGCCAGACGCGGCGGAGGAACTCCAGGATGGTCGTGTCCGTTCCGGTCGTCCGCGGCGTCGAGGAGATGTGCGCGAACTGCTTGGTGGCGATGGCCACCGTATCCGGGGTCTCGACGCCCTTCGTCGTCGAGATCATGTTCCCGATGGCGACGTTTACGTCCTGGATGATGTGGTCCGCGGTCGCGGAGAGCCAGCCGCCGTTCGTCGCCGCCGCCTTCGTCACGTTGGCGTTGTAGAGGAGGCCCTGGAGGCCGTGGGTATCGTCGCCGAACCAGGCGATAGAGTTGGTCAGCTGGTCGTTGGCCTTGCGCGCGGCGTTGGCCTTGCGCTGCTCCAGCGGGACGCCGGCCATGTTGGCCCGGCGGATGTCCTGCACCGAGTAGCCGTAGGAGCCGCCGATGCTGCGGACGTTGGCGGAGAGCTGCTTCCC
>DASTNM010000357.1:0-5743 GCA_035762745.1 Candidatus Polarisedimenticolia bacterium | reverse complement strand
GCCAGACGGTCATCCTGATGCATTTCTCCGTCCAGCGCGACCCCGCCGACCTCGCCGGCGCGCGCAGTCAGGCCGAGGCTCTCGTGAACCTGACGGATCCCAACGCGCTGCTCGGGATGAGCGCGGACGAGAGGGCGGTGGTCCTGAACTTCACCCTGCCCTGAGAGTGGCCGCCGCACCATGATTCGACCTCCAGGAAGCCGACGGATCCTGGCCGCGCGGGTCGTGGCGGTGCTGGCCGACGCCGTTCAGCTCGGGCTGCTGCCGCTGTTCGTCGAAGGCGCCGGCTCGATCGTCAACGATCTCCTGGATGTCGCGGTGGCGGGAGTCATGATCGCGCTCGTCGGATGGCACTGGGTTTTTCTCCCGGCCTTCCTCGCCGAGCTGATCCCGGGGTTCGATCTGGTTCCGACCTGGACCGCCGCCGTGCTCTTCGCCACGCGACGGCGGGCGGATCAGGGATAGCGCCTGCCGTCGAGATAGATCTCCTTCAAGAGCGCCTGGCAGCTGTGCGAGACCGCCACGCGGGCGGTGATCCTGCCGCGCGGCGTCCCCTTGCCCTCGGGCACGTAGTAGCGCCCGATGCCGTAATCAACCCGAAGGTCCGCATCGGCGCTCCAGGCGGCGGGGGTGACCGTGCCCTGGATCTGATAGCGAGCGTCCGCCGGCCGCGTCTCGCAGGCGCAGCGTCCCAGGCTCGCGGCGACGACCTCCCAGAACTCTCCTCGAGGCGCCACGGTCACGCAGATCGCCTCACCGAAATGGGCGCTGCCCGGCACCGGGGGCGGGGAGACCAGGGCCCGGGGGATGGTGGAGATGGCGTAGTTGAGGGTGATGAAGTCGCCCCGCAGGATCTCGCTCGGGTCGACCGGCCGGGTTTCCAGAAGCACGGTGGGCGCGCCCCGCAGGGCGACTTCGTGATAACCGGCCCAGGCGGCGAGGAAGACGGCCTGGAGGCCGACCAGCAGATAGAACCGGCGGCGCCCGGTCATGAGGGGCTCGCTCCCAGGGTGATGCGGCGCATGAGCCTGCGACGCTGCTTCTCGAGGACTACGCCGATGAAGAGCATCAGCACGCCGCCGGAGATGAAGAGAAGCCCCCCCTCGAGCCGCGAGCCGAGGAGGTCGAAGTACCGGGTGATGATGTTGAGCCCGACGAAGCAGAGACCGAGGTTGACCCAGCCCGGCCGCTCCCAGCGGACCCCCGCGGAGATGAAGGCGATGCTGGCGCCGAGGAGATAGATCGCGAGCAGCAGGGAGTAGGTCTCGCCGAAGAGGAGGTCGCGGGCTCCGAGAATGTCCATCAGGACGGGGGGAAGGACGAAGGCGATCCCCACGATCAGCGTCCCGACCTGGACGTCCCGGGTCCGGGGCGGCAGGGCCGGGTAATTCCTCCAGGCGAGTCCCGCGAGCACCGTGCCGAGGATGGCGAACAGCAGAACCGGCTGCACGGGTCTGACGAGCGAGGCGCCGTAGAAATCGTGCTGGTGCCGGAGGAAGGTCAGCCAGTAGAGCCCCGCGCCGAACAGCAGGAGTCCCGGCATGTCGAAGACCCTCTGAAACTTCTTGAATGCGCCTCGATGCAGGGCACCGCCGGCGATCAGGGCGACACCGGTCGCCACCTGCAGCCCCATCAGGCCGGTCCAGTTTCCGAACAGAACGTCGAATATGAACCAGAGACCGGGGGCGTTCCGGGATCCGCCGAGATAGAGAAGCGAATCGGGCGTGCCGGCCTCCAATGTGATCCAGGCGAGCGTGCCCAGAATCGCCAGGAACAGGATCGGTCCGGAGCGCAGCATGTAGGCGATCGGCACGATGGCGACGAGCCAGAGGAGCACTCCGTTCGGGGGGCGCGAGTTCAGGTGGAAGATCTGCGCCACCAGGGCGATGCCGCACAGGAACAGGGCGGCGCCGATCATCAGCAGGGCGTCGCCGGAGCGCGCGAAGCCGCGCCCGCGCGCCTCGAAGCCTCCGGCATAGAAGCCGATCATCAGGAGAAGCAGACCGACGATCTTGGTCCAGTCCGACAGCCGCTCCCAGTTGTTGGCGATGACCAGGGCCAGGCCGGAGGCGATGAGCCCGCCGCCGATGAGCGTGATGACTCCGATCAGCCGGGACGGCGTCCCGCCCATCCGGTAGCGCGCGGCGAGCCGCTCCCCCTGTTCGGCAGTGACCAGCCCCTCCCGAACCCAGGTCTCGATTTCCCGAACCAGGTGCGTGCCGAAGTTGTCCTTCATGCGTGACTAAACTTAGGGCGTTGCGCCGCACGGTGCAAGGGGCGACGCGTCTCGACCCCCGCATCGCTCACCCGGGCATCCTTGCCGCCCCGTGGGCCCCGGCGTATCTTGCTTCGCGATGCAAGCGACCGTGACGCTGCGACGTTCGGCCCAGGCCCTTTCTGTCCTGGTCGGCATGCTGGGGATCTGGGGGTTCTGGATCGAACCGGCCAGCCTCAGGAACGAGGACTACAGCCTCGCCCTGCCGAGGTGGCCCGAAGCGTGTGGCGGAACGCGCGTTGCGGTGCTCGCGGATCTGCACGTCGGCTCGCCGTGGAACGGAGTCGACAAGCTCGATGACGTCGTCGCTCTCACCGAAAAAGCCCGGCCGGATCTCATCTTGTTGACGGGCGACTTCGTGATCTCCGACGTGCTCGGAGGCCGGTTCGTGACCCCGGAAGAGATCGGCGCCCGCCTCGAGAGGCTCTCGGCCCCGATGGGGGTCCTCGCCGTCCTTGGCAACCACGACTGGTGGCTCGACGCCGGCCGCGTCCGCCGGGCCCTGGAATCGCATCACATCAGGGTGCTCGAGGACACGGCCGTCGAGGTCTCGGCGGGGGCCTGTCGTCTCTGGGTCGCGGGGGTGGGGGATTACCTCGAATCGCCCCACGACATCCGGCGGGCGCTGGCGGTGGTCCCCGCGGAGGCCCCGGTCGTCGTCTTCACGCACAACCCCGACCTGTTCCCGGAAGTCCCGGACCGAGTCAACCTGACGATCGCCAGCCACACGCATGGCGGCCAGGTCTACATTCCGCTGCTCGGCCGTCCGATCGTCCCCTCGAAGTACGGCGAGCGCTTCGCGATCGGCCCGATCGTCGAGGAGGGTCGTCACCTCTTCGTCAGCCCCGGTCTGGGCACCAGCATCATCCCGGTGCGATTTCTCGTCCCCCCGGAGATCTCGGTTCTGATTCTCACCACAGAGTCCATGCCTTAGGGTGGCCGTCTCCCGCGCCGCGACTAGTGCTGCTCCGAGTAATGCAGCTGCACGATCTGCCAGCGATCGTCGCGCTTGAACCAGGTGTCGGATTCGAGGTACCAGGCCGAGGTCACCTTCCCCTGTTTGTCCCGCTGGCGGACGAACAGCCGGTAGGAGGCGCCCGCGGCGTCCCCCCGGGGGCTGACTCGGATCTGAAGCTCGTCGAGGCGCGCCTCCAGGATCGCGCCTCCGCCCTCGATCAGCGCGGTCCATTCCTTCTTGTATTGGTCCAGGCCGACCCGGCCGGTGTCGTAGAACTGCGCCAGGTCGTCGGCGTAGAAGGTCCAGTAGTTCTTGAGATCGTTGCGCTCGTAGGCGCCGTTGAAGCTCGTCTCGAGGTCGCGGATCTCCTTTTCGACGCGCGCCCGTTCGTCGGGACCGGGTATCCCGCCGGAGCCCCCGGGCGAAGGCCCCGCGCAGGCGACCGACACAAGGAAAACGCCGGCGGCGAGCACAAGAGAGAGACGGAAGTGCCTGCCTGTCTCGTTCACGGTATTCCTCCAGCAGGAGCGGGATCAGGGGACCGCTCATCGTACGGGACAAGTCGAGGGATGAATATCATAAGTGGACGACGGCAGGGAATTCGGTGCAAGCTCCGATGGGCGCGCCGCCGATGTCACCGCCTCGCCTCCGCCGGCGTTTGAAGATCCTGTGGGAACAGACTATGGTATCCACATGAGGCGTCGGCTGATCTGGATCCTCGGGATCGCCGCTCTCGTGGGCGCGGCCGCGGCTCTCACCATGGGGGGCATGCGGCGGGGGGGCGGCCTCACGAAATACGAGACCGTCCGGGTGGCGCGCGGCCGGATCGTCGCGCGCGTCACGGCCTCGGGGACCCTGTCGGCGCTGGTGACCGTTCAGGTCGGCAGCCAGGTCTCCGGGCGGATCCAGGCGATCCTGGTCGACTTCAACAGTCCGGTCCGGCGCGGCCAGGTGCTGGCCAGGATCGACCCGCAGCTCTTCGGCGCCGCCGTGGAGCAGGCGCGGGCGAACCTGGCGGCCGCGACGGGGAACCTCGCGAAGGCCCGGGCCCAGGCCGCCGATGCGCACCGGCAGTTCGAGAGGTCGCGGACCCTGGCCGACCAGGGACAGCTGATCGCCCAGGCCGACCTCGACACGGCGCAGGCGAACGCGCAGGCGGCGGACGCGCAGATCCAGGCGATGCAGGGGGCCGTGGAACAGGCGCGCGCCGCCCTGAGCCAGGCCGAGGTGAACCTGGGCTACACCACCATCGCGTCGTCGATCGACGGTGTGGTGATCTCGCGCAACGTGGATGTCGGACAGACGGTCGCCGCATCGCTGCAGGCCCCGACTCTCTTCACCATCGCCCAGGACTTGAGGAAGATGCAGGTCGACACCAACGTCGCCGAGGCCGACGTCGGCAAGCTGCGCGCGGGGATGCCGACTGCTTTCAACGTGGACGCCTTTCCGGGAGAGGCCTTCAAGGGCGTGATCCGCCAGATCCGCAACGCGCCGCAGACGCTGCAGAACGTGGTCACCTACGACGCCGTGATCGACGTCGACAACCCCGACCTGAAGCTGAGGCCCGGGATGACCGCCAACGTCACCTTCACCTACGCGGAGAAAGACGGGGTGCTCAAGGTCCCCAATGCCGCCCTGCGCTTCCGGCCGCCGAACGGGATCGCCGCCGCGGCCCCACGCCCGGCGCCGGGACGCCGCACTCTCTGGCTGCTGCAGGGCGGGAAGCCGGTGCCGGTGACGATCGGGATGGGACTCTCCGACGGCACCGTCACCGAGGCGGCCGAAGGGGACCTGCACGAGGGCGATGCGCTCATCACCGAAGCCGTCGAGCCGTCCGGAAGCAACGTGCCGCCCGCGTTCCGGCGGCCGCTCTAGGAAGCCGGGCATGGCGGGCGTCCCTCTCATCCGGATCGAGAAGCTCACCAAGATCTACCAGTCGGGGGAGGTCGAGCTCCGGGCCCTCGACGGCGTCTCGCTGGTCGTCGAGGCCGGGGAGTTCGTCGCCATCATGGGGGCCTCCGGCTCCGGCAAGTCGACCCTCCTGCACCTGATCGGCTGCCTCGACCGCCCGACCTCGGGGCGTTACTTCCTCGACGGGCGCGAGGTGTCGAGCCTGAACCGCAATGCCCTGGCGGAGGTCCGCAACCACACCATGGGGTTCGTGTTCCAGAGCTTCAATCTCCTCGCCCGGACCAGCGCCGTGGAGAACGTGGAGCTGCCTCTGGTCTATGCCGGGGTGCAGGCCGGCGAGCGGCGGCGGCGGGCGATGGAGGCGCTCCGTCAGGTGGGGCTGGGCGACCGGATGGAGCACCACCCGGGCCAGATGTCGGGCGGGCAGCAGCAGCGGGTGGCGATCGCGCGCGCCCTCGTCGGCGGACCGCGCCTCCTCCTGGCCGACGAGCCGACCGGCAACCTCGACTCGCACACCAGCGGCGAGGTCATGGCCCTGCTCCGCGGCCTGAGCGAGGGGGGGCTCACCGTGGTGTTGGTGACGCACGCGCCGGACATCG
>DASTNM010000356.1:0-2474 GCA_035762745.1 Candidatus Polarisedimenticolia bacterium | reverse complement strand
ACTCTGGGCAGCCTTAACTGATGATGATCAAAGAGATGCGCAGCCTGCCGCCCATCATCCGGGCACCCGGTGAAAGCGGGGAACCGGCCGGGGGGCGGTGAACGTGCGGGATAGCACGCAATTATTTCGGAGCGGAGGTGCCTCTCCGGCGAGTCGACCGCGAACGACGGCTCCGCGCAGGGTCGCGCCGGGCGGCCCGGCGGGCCCACTCGACCAGCGCCTCGGGATCCTCGATGACCTCCACCGGGACTTCGTAGTAGGGGTGCAGCGTCTGCCGAGGGCGCGGGCGAAAAGGGCTCATGCCGCGCTCGACGAAGGCGGCGCGGGTGGTCTCGTCGGTCCTGAAGTAGAGGCGCCCGCGAAAGATGATCCCGAAGAACCGGTCGCCCCAGTAGAGGCCGTGGCCGCCGAACATCGCCCGGCAGGCGAGTGGGGTCAGATCGGCGAGCTGGTCGAGGACGAACTCCCTGAAGGAGGCGTCGCGCATGGCGATCGATCCTACACCGACCCGCCGCCACGCTATCCGGGCCGCGTCGATTTCGCTAGACTGTGGCCATCCATGAGACACGGCACGTACGACGCCATCGTGGTCGGCAGCGGCATCGCGGGGCTGCGCGCCGCCCTCGAGATCGCCTCGGGCGGGGGGCGGGCGGCGATCCTGACGAAGGACGGGCCGACCGACTCCTCCTCGGACAAGGCACAGGGGGGGATCGCGGCGGTCCTGTCGGACGATGACGAGGTGTCGCTGCACTATCAGGACACCCTCGAGGCCGGGGACGGGCTCTGCCACGAAGGGGCGGTGCGGGTCCTGGTCGAGGAGGGGCCGGCCCGGGCCCTGGAGCTGATCGACTGGGGAGCGCGCTTCGATCGCGAGGGAGCGCGCCTGGCGCTCGGCAGGGAAGGGGCCCACAGCAAGCGGCGGATCCTGCACGCGCAGGGGGACTCGACCGGGCGCGAGATCGTTCGCGCACTGGTCGAAAAGGCCCGTGAGACGGAAGGGATCGTCCTGCTGCCGCGCATCTTCTCAGTCGATCTCTTGATGGCCGGAGGGCGCTGCGCCGGCCTGCTGGCGATCGACGAGAGGACGGGCGAGCGCGTCGCGTTGCGGGCGGCGTCCGTGGTGCTGGCGACGGGAGGTGCCGGGCAGGTCTACCGCGACACGACGAACCCCCCGCAGGCGACCGGCGACGGGATGGTGATGGCTTACCGCGCCGGGGCCGAGATGATGGACCTGGAGTTCGTCCAGTTCCATCCGACGGCGCTCTGCCTGCCGGGCGTGCCGCGCTTCCTGCTCTCGGAGGCGATGCGCGGCGAGGGGGGGAGGCTGCGCAACGTCCGAGGCGAGCGCTTCATGGTGGATCTCGACCCGCGGGGGGAGCTGGCGCCGCGCGACGTGGTGGCGCGCGGCATCGTCGCCGAGATGCGCCGCACCGGCCATCCCTGCGTCTACCTCGACATGACGGAGCTCGATCCCGGCTTCGTGCGCGAGCGCTTCCCGACGATCGCGGCGACCTGCGCCCGCCACGGTCTCGACGTCGCCCGCGACCGGATCCCGGTCGCCCCTTGCGCGCACTACATGATGGGCGGCGTGAAGAGCGATCTCTGGGGCCGCACCTCGATCCCGGGACTGTACGCCGCGGGGGAGGTCGCCTGTACCGGCGTGCACGGAGCCAACCGTCTGGCCAGCAACTCACTCCTGGAGGGGCTGGTCTTCGGCGCCCGGGCCGGGCGGGCGATCCTGGGCGATCGGCAGCCGGCCGGCGCGGCGGGAGAGCCGGTGTCGTCGGCGGGCGCCGGCCTGTCGACCGATCCGGATCGGATCCGCTCGATCGATCCGGAGGCGGCGGAGCGCACGGTGGCGGCGCTGCGGCGGGTGATGACCGAGCAGGTCGCCATCCTGCGCGAGGCCGCGGGGTTGGCGCGCGCGGTTCACGCCATCCTCGATCTCGAGGGAGGGCTGAGCGAGCGGCCGCCGTCGCGCGCCGGGCTCGAAGCCCGCAATCTTCTTTTCGTCGGCCGGCTGATCGCCGAATCGGCGCTGCGGCGGGAGGAGAGCCGCGGCAGCCACTACCGGAGCGACTTCCCCGCCCGGGAGCCCGGCCGCGGCCGGCACTCGATCATCGCGCCCGGCGCGCCGGCTCCCGATCTGCCGCGTCTCTCGGTTCCCGACATCTGAGCCGCCGTCCCGGCGCGTCACCCGTCCGCCTCCCGCCGTCCGCCCGCGAACGCCGAGTCGCCCACATCTCCCCGCAAGTCCGCGCCGTTCCGTCTCCGCAGCCTCAGCATCGGGATTGCTAAGGCGAGGCTCCGTGAGCCGGCGCGGCGACGCCGGCGGGGGAGCCGACACAGGGAGGGGACGATGCGATCGAACGGGACGGGCGGCGTCTATCTGATCACGCTCTGGACCTACGGGGGGAAGCCGGTCTTCTCCGACCCGGCCGCGGCGGGACTCTTCTGCCGCGTGCTCGCCGCCC
>DASTNM010000355.1:0-4894 GCA_035762745.1 Candidatus Polarisedimenticolia bacterium | reverse complement strand
CTGGTCAACCTCGGATACAATGCCCGGGTCGCGGCGGACGCGGCCGGCCGTGTCCTGGGAAACGCTCCGGGGCCGCCGCCCCGCTTCGAGAGCCTCCTGCGCGAAAGCCTGAAGATCCTGTCGGGCTGAGACGGCGGGCGTGACGACCTCGGCAGGGGAGAAGCGCACCTTGGAGCAACAGGAACCGCGGCGCCGGAAATCCAGGCCACAGAAGCCGGAGACCGCCGCCACCCCGGACCACTCTCCCGATCCTTCTCCGCCCGAGGCGGACCGCTCTCCCGATTTCTCTCCGCCCGAGGCGGACCGCCTCCTGGATCCCGAAGCAGGACCCGACGACGGCGGCGACGAGACCCGGCTCCGCCCTCGCACGCTGGACGAGTACGTCGGCCAGGAGCGGATCAAGGCGAACCTGCGAGTCTTCATCAGGGCCGCCAGGGAGCGCCGCGAGCCGCTCGACCACGTTCTGCTCTACGGGCCGCCGGGTCTCGGCAAGACCACCATCGCCCACATCCTGTCCCACGAGATGGGGATGACCATCCGCTCGACCTCGGGACCGGCGATCGAGCGGGCCGGGGACCTGGCGGCGATCCTGACCAACCTGGAGGGGGTCGGGATCCTGTTCATCGACGAGATCCACCGCCTCCACCCGGCCCTCGAGGAGATCCTCTACCAGGCGATGGAGGACTTCCGGATCGACATCATCATCGGCCAGGGGCCGACCGCCCGGACCGTCAAGATCGACCTGCAGCCCTTCACGCTGGTCGGCGCCACCACGCGCATCGGTCTCCTCACGGGGCCTCTGCGCGACCGCTTCGGGATCGTGCACCACCTCGATTTCTATCCCGTCGACGACCTGGTGCGGATCATCGAGCGCTCAGGGCGGATCTTCGGCATCGAGATGACCACCGACGGCGCCCAGGAGGTCGCCCGCCGCTCGCGGGGCACGCCGCGCATCGCCAACCGGCTGCTGCGGCGGGTTCGGGACTTCGTGCAGGTGGAGGAGGGAGGCGCCATCAGCGCCCCGCTCGCCGAGCGCTACCTGGAGCGGATGGAGGTCGATCGCTTCGGCCTCGATCGCCTCGACCGCAAGATCCTCCTGACGATCCACGAGAAATTCGACGACGGGCCGGTCGGGGTCAACACCATCGCCGCCGCACTCGGCGAGGAGCGTGACACGATCGAGGAGATCTACGAGCCCTACCTGATGCAGATCGGCTTCCTCGACCGGACCTCCCGCGGCCGGCGGATCACGCCGCGCGCCCTGGAGCACCTGAGCGTGGCGCGGCGGGGCAACCAGGGCCGCCTCTGGGATTAGCCCCACTCCACAAAAAAGGGGGCCCCGGTCTCCCGGGGCCCCCGGTTTCCGACGAAGAGCCTCCGCTACGGGCAGAGGCTGGTGGTGACCACCTGCCGCACCACCTTGCGTGAGGGTATCTCCCCTGCCGATGGGCAGCCGGACATACCCTGTGGCAGGGTGGTGAGCGAGACGTTCAGGCAGCTCCCGCTCGGACAGTCGGCGTCGCTGCCGCAGGCCTGGAGGTTCTTGGTGCCGCCCAGGCAGACCGCCGGGTTGGCACAGCCGATCGCCGAGAGGCTGGAGCCGCCGACGTTGGCGACCGCCAGGTAGTAGGTGGCGAGACCGAGCGCAGGGTTGGCGTCCTGCGTCTGGTTGAGCGCCCCGCTGGTGCCGTTGCTCCCGCCGCCGCTGGCCGGTGTCCCCGCCACGTTCGACAGGAAGCAGGAGGGGGTGAGTTGGTCGAAGGGACCTGCGACGACCGCGCCCTTGCCTGGGTTGGAGCAGATGCCGCCGGTCCCGCACTGCGTGCTGGTGGAGCAGAAGGTGCCGACCGCGGCGGTGCCGGCGGTGCAGACGCCGGGTATCGGCGCGCGATAGACGTCAACCGCCTGCTGGCCGGGCGACCACCACCTCAGGACCGTGGAATCGTCGGTGGTGGCGGCCGTGACGTTGCAGGTGCCTGTGGCGCCACAGTCGGTGTTCACGTTGCACGGCGCTCCCACCGTGCCCGCCGTGCAGACACCCCGGAAGTAGGTGACGCCGTTGACCTGGCTGACCGGGCTGGCCTTGACCCCGAAGACGGTGTCGCCGCCGTCGCCGGAGTAAACCGGCACCTCGATCGTCGCCCCGGTCTGGCTGGTGCAGGCGAAGGCGGACGAGCAGCGCTCCAGGGCTTTGTACGAGGCCGTGACCTCCGGGGAATCCTGGAAGGAGGTCCTGGCGGACCAGTCCTGAACCAGCTTGCCGTTCTTGTAGAAGCTGAACTGCGGCGCCCCGTTGACGCAGCCGCCGGGCAGCGTCGACTTGACGGCGTTCACCAGGAGCGTGTGGCCGGCAACCTCGACGTTGGCGACCGCCAGGTAGTAGGTGGCGAGACCGAGCGCAGGGTTGGCGTCCTGCGTCTGGTTGAGCGCCCCGCTGGTGCCGTTGTCGGCCGACCTGGTCGGGTCACAGTTGAGAGCCGGGCAGGTGCTGACCGGAGGCGTCTTGTTGTCGACGGGTGGCGGTGTCTGGGTATCGACCGCTCCGGTGACCTGGATGTCGTCGAGCCACCAGCCGTCGTCCGCGGTCGTCTCCTGCCAGCCCGGTCCCAGCTCGTAGTAAGACTCGGTCCCGCCCCCGAAGTACCAGGTTGAGCCGATCCAGCGTATGCGAATCCTCTGGCCCGCGAAGCTGTCCAGATTGAAGCGGCTCTGGACCCAGACGCCGACGCCGGACGGGTCGACCTGGCCTGGGCCGTCGCAGTCGCCGACGGTCGTCCGGTTCTGGCCCGTCGTGCTGCCGCAGCGCGACCAGACCCCCTGTGGATAGCACATCGTCTCGTGAACGGGAGGCGTGCGCGGAGCCGGGGGCGCCGTTCCGGTGTCGGTCGGCGTGAATTCGCAGTAGTAGCCTCCGAAAACGCTCCAGGCGATCATCTTGTGGTCGTACACGTTCTCGAAGGGTGCCAGCTTGTCCCAGAAGCCCCAGTCGTCGCGCGTGGCGCTGGGGTCGCGGTCGATCTGGATCTGGACGTCGGCGCAGTCGACGCACTGATTCTCGTCCCCCGGTCCGACGCCGTTGTTGTCCATCAGCCGCGCGATGTGGAAGAACGACAGTTTCAGATCCGCATCGGTGCGCGGCACGAGGGCCAGATTGATCGGCGCCGAGACGTATCCCTGCAGGGTGCGGAAGTGGGTCGAGTCGCCCTTGATGGCGTCGGAGACGTCGAAGTGCGCCCCCATGTGCAGGGAGTTGCAGAAACTAGGTTGGGTCGGATCGGGATTCTGGGCGCACGAGAGCGCCTTCAGCCCCCCGCTCGATGGGGAGTTGTAGGAGCAGCCGCCGACGCAGGTCCCGCTCTCGGCGTTCGGGCAGTAGGTCGAGCCGGGCCGGCAGTGGAGGTGCCAGTCCATCGGGAAGTCCGGATCGAGAACGCAGCCCGGGTTCCCGGTGGCCGCCTCGTCGAATCCTCCGCAGGCGACCGCCGCCACCGAATTGAGGCTCTGGCCGGTGTCGCTGCCCCTGAGGTAGAAGCCGGACTGGCAGGCACCGGGAACAATCTGGTTGTTGACGAGCGGACAGTCGGCGTCGAGCGTGCATGTGTTGCCGGTTCCGCAGTCGCTGTCCTTGGTGCAGGTGGCGTTGGGCGTATTGCTGCACCTCAGCGTCTTGCAGGTGCGGCTCAAGTCGTTGCTGCACTGCCCGGCATAGAGGACCTTGTTGGTGGAGTCGACGCCGATCGGCGACAGCCAGGTGTCGCGGACGGTGAAAAGCCCGTCCCCGTTCTTGTCCCTGTCGAAGTTCTCGACCACCGTGCCGCGGTCGGCGGCGCCCGGGTCGGTGTTGCCGCTCGGGCCGACGACGAAGGACTGCGCCGTGCCGCCCGGCGGATCGACGTCGGCCAGCATCTTGAAGCAGACCGGGCTGACCGTGCCGAGGGCTCCGTCGGAGGTCACGGCGAGACAGAGGCTGAGCCGCGCCGGGTTGGTCGGGCTGGGCGATTGGAGATTGCTCGACGCCACGAAGACGAATCCCGGTTTGGCCGGATCGATGCTGCCGACCGTAAAGATCACGCCCGCGGGGATGGTCCCGGGCGCCGCGCAGGTGCCGCCAGTGCCGCAGTCGCCGTCCGCGCTACACTCCTTGCCGGGGGACGTGCCGCCGCTGCAGAGGCGCAACACGGGGACCGTCGGCTGCGTCACGCAAGCGACGTTCGGGTCGCCGGTCGTCAGGGTGAAGGAGACGCCGGTGAGCGCGCCGCCGCGGTTATTCAGGGTGACCGCCATCCTGCCGGTCTCCCCGGTGTCGGGGAAGGCATCGTGGTCGCCGTTGTCGTCCCGGTATTCGGTCTTCACCAGCGCCAGCCTGGCCAGCGGCACCTTCTTGCAGTTGACTTCCCCGACGAAGGTGACGATGTCGTCAGGGATGCCGTCGAAGTTGCCGTCCTGCGTCTGCACCGGGTCGCAGGCGTCGCCGATGCCGTCCCGATCGACATCAGGCTGCCGACTGGTGCCGGCGAAGATCGCCGGATTGGAGATCGTCGGGCAGTCGTCGTCCGCGTCATCCACCCCATCCGCGTCGGCGTCGTCGTTGGTCGTCGAGCAGAGGGAGCCGGCGGGGTGCCTCGGGGTGGTCTGGCAGGTGTCGTGCACGTCGACACAGGTGCCGCCCGATGTTCCGCAATCGGTGTTGGTGGTGCAGACGGCACCCACCGTGCAGCCGACCGATCCGGCGGCGCACTGGCACGCCCTGCCCAGGACCGGGCACTGTGATGACGAGGTGCAGAAGTCTGGAGAGGCCGGATCGAAATCGGTCGTTGGGGCGCTGGTGCAGAGATGGAAGACAGTGGCGTTCGCGCAGTCCCCGTCGCAGGCGTCTCCGATGCCGTCACGGTCG
>DASTNM010000354.1:0-4837 GCA_035762745.1 Candidatus Polarisedimenticolia bacterium | reverse complement strand
CTTGAGTTCGTGCTGGCTGGGGCTGCGGAAGCCGTCCCGGGCGATGTACGAGCGGGCCCTGGCCATCGCGCAGGCCGAGCCGGAGCGCACACTTTTCATCGACGACCGGGAGCAGAATCTGGCTCCCGCGCGCGCGCTCGGAATGCGGACTCTCCTCTACACCGGCGCGCCGGATCTCGCGAAGAGTCTGCGCGCCGAGAGGTTGGTGTAGATTCGCGCTGATGCAGGCTCCCGTCGGGTCGGTCCATCGGGCGCCATGTGAGGGACGGCGGCCTCGGTCGTACCCCCTAAAGCACGACGCCCTCCGTAAGGGAGGGCGTCCTTCATGACGTCAGCCGGGCGGAGCGAATCAGGGAATCGGCTCTTCGCCGCAGCCGGAGATGTCGGCCGGTGTGGCCGTGGCGTTCGGGTCGGCGTTGCTGGCCGGGGTCCCCTGCCGGCCGAGGCGCGACGTGGCGCCCTGGCAGGAGACATGGACCTGGCCTGACTGCCCCGGGGCGTTTGTCGAGGTCGCCAGGCTCTGCTGCAGCGACCCTTTGATCGTCTGGGCGAAGGCCTGGCTCATTCCGGAAGTGACCAGGCGGGTCGGGTTGGTCGTCGTGACTTTGGCCCCAACCGCCTTGCCGGCCAGCACCAGGTCCTGCTCGGTCACTCGGGCCGTGACGCTCGGGCCAAGGGCAATCCCCGCCTTGGCCAGGGCCGCCATGGCGGCCTGCTCGGTCCCGGTCGCGGGCAACTTGAGACCGGCGGCCTGGGCCATCTGGACGGCGAATTGCCCCTTGGTAGCAACGGCTTCGGCCCCGGCCAGCGCCGGCCCGACAGCCACTCCCAGCAGCGCCAGGGCCGCGAAGGCCGCGGTGATCCTTGACCGTCTCGTCATGCTCTCATCTCCCCTTGTCGAGCTTCGCGGTCAGACCCTCGTCCTGCCGCGGATTGTGCCCATACTACAGCGATAATCCGTAATCGGCAACGTCTTTCTCCGGAACACCGTGGAGACGCCGCGGAGTATTCTCCGCAGGAGGCCGGGGGACCGTCCAACGGGTGGAGGGGTCGGGGCTGTCCCGGCTCAGGGCTCGGGAGCCCCGGGGCGGCGCTCCGGCGACGCCGGGGTCTCGGTGCCGGCGATGCGGGTGGCGTGGTAGATGTAGTGGAACCCCGAGGTCAGCGTGGCCGCGAGGGTCACCCAGGTCAGCGCGCGGACGGTGATCGGCGCCTCGATCCCCAGGTAATTGAGGAGCAGCACGCTGCCGATCATGATCACCTGGGTGACGGTGGTGATCTTCCCGAGCAGGGTGGGGGTGAAGCGGGTCAACCCGTAGGTCAGATGGGCCAGGAGCACGATGAGCACGATGAAGACGTCTCGGCTGATGGTGACGATCGTCAAATAGATCTCGATGTGGTTGACGATGTGGAACTCGGGGGCGGCGCGCGGATGATCCGGGAGCGACAGCACGATGAAGCCGGCGGTCATGAGGAGCTTGTCGGCCATCGGGTCGAGGAAGGCTCCGAGGCCGGAGCTCTGCTTGTAGCGCCTCGCGATGATGCCGTCGAGCGCGTCGGTGAGGCCGGCGATGACGAACACTGCGAAGGCCCACCCGTGATGGTTCGACAGCAGGAGGGTGATCAGGAGCGGGATCAGGACCATCCTGGCTATGGTCAGCAGGTTGGCGAGTGTCAGCATCCCAGCCGCACTCCCGCCGCGTGCGCCAGCGGCTCCTGGAACCGATCGTCCCGAGAGGGATCGACCTCGAACCAGGCGACCCCCTCCTCCTTGCGGAACCAGGTCAGCTGCCGCTTGGCGTAGCGGCGCGTATTGCGCTGTGTCAGGACGATCGCGTCGGCGAGTCCGAGATGCCCGTCCAGATGCATCAGGACCTCCTTGTAGCCGAGCCCCTTGAAGGCGTTCGCCGAGCGCGGGCAGCCGTCGCGAAGCAGCCCCCGCACCTCATCCACCAGTCCCGCCCTGAAGAAGCCCACGACCCTCTCATCGATGAGGCGGTAGAGCACCTCCCGCTTCATCGTCAATCCTATCTTCACCGCCGCGTAGCGGTCGGCGCCGAACGGCGACTCGCGGATCAGGACGTCGAGGCCCCGCCGCGCCGCCAGGAAGACCTCCAACGCCCGCGCCACCCGCTGCCGGTCCGCCGGCCGCAGCCGCGCGGCGGCCCCGGGATCGAGCCGTTGAAGAAGCCGGTGCAACCGGGCCGTTCCGCCGCGCGTCTCGATCGCCCGCAACCGTGCGCGGATGGCCTCGTCCCGACGCGGGGCCGGAGCGATCCCCTTGAGCAGGCCGCGCAGGTAGAGCCCCGTCCCCCCCACCAACACCGGCAGCCGGCCCCGGGATCGGATCGCCTCGATCGTCGCCTCGGCGCGGCGGACGAACTCACCCAGCGAGAAATCCTGACCGGGGTTTGCGAGGTCGATCCCGTGGTGCGGCACCCGCAGGCGCAGCGCCGCCTCCGGCTTGGCGGTGGCACGGTCGAAGCGGCGGTAGACCTGCATCGAGTCAAAACTCAGCACCTCACCGTCGAGGCGTTCGCAGGCCAGCACGGCGAACTCGCTCTTGCCCACCGCGGTCGGGCCGACCACGACCAGGATCGGGGCGCGGCCGTCCCGCCCCTCCGCCTCATGAGCCACCCCTGTCCCGCTGATGGTCCCGGTATTCGTTGATCGTCTCCTTCAGGTGATCCTCGCAGTAGACCCGGCCGCGGGCGACGCGCCGTCCGCAGCGCGGACAGGCGCGGGCGATCAACCCGGCGGTGGCGCGCCCCGCCGCCCAGGCGACGACGCCAACCGCCATGCAGACGACGCCCGACAGCAGGATGGTCCGGAACAGGGCGTAATCCGCGCCGGCGAGAAGCGCATCCCCGACGACGAGATAGACGACCGAGCCGACGATCGCCAGCCCGCCGACGCGCAGGAGCAGCCGCGACATCAGGCCACGCTCCGCGGCGGCGGCGTCTCCCCGCCCCCCACGACCGGCACCCCGGCGTCCGCGTCGAGATCGCCGAAAGCCCGCAGGATCCGCTTCTCATGCTCGGGGCCGAGGACCTTCCTGACGATCAGCATTTCGGAATAGAGGAGCTCGTTGAGCCCTTCTATCAGCGCCTCACGCCTTTGACCGGCGCCGATCCCCCTGAGGCTCTCCAGCAGCCTCTCGCCGTCGATCGTGCCATCCCCTCCCAGGGTCGCACGAGCGAACAGGGCCGGCCGCGACTCCTGAAGCGCGCGCAGGGAGTTCATGAGCAGGTGATCGGTGATCGGCCCGACCTCGCGCGCCAGGTGGCGATAGAGCAGCGCGAGCCGGGCGTTGTAGCGCTGCACCATGCCGGTCACTTCGTCCCGGGCCTCATCCTGGATCGTGTCGGCGCCGGTCTGAGCCTTGGCCCGCGCGCATCCGGTGACGTAGAGGAGAAAAAGGACCCGGAGCGTTTCGAGCTCGGGGAACTCGGACACCTCGTGGATTTCGCCGATGGTCCGCGTGCCGTCGGCCAGGTTCAGGACGTACTCCTCGTGGGGTTGGAGCGGCACGCTCACCCGGCGCTCCCCGGCGGGGATCGCCTCGAACACCCAGTCGCGCGACGGCAGTCGCTCGCGGAAGAGGCGCAGATTGCGCACCGAGCGGATCCCCTCCACCACCACCTCGGTGAGCGACAGGTCGACGGTGATCCCCTCTTCGGGCGGCGTCTCCCCCTCCAGGAAGACGAATTCCCCGGCGTCCCACTCGAAGAGCGATCCGGCGATCCCGCGGACCTGCCGCAGACGCGCCTCCATCAGCCGCCGCGGCGCCAGGCCGCTCTGGACCAGCGCCTTGCCGATCCGCTCCCCGCCGGCGGCGCGACGCATCGTCTCGTCGTGCTGCTCGGGACTCAGCCAGCCCCAGCGCAGGAGGAGGCTGGTCAGCCGGTCGGCGTCACAGGTCGAGGTCGCATGCACCACCCGGCCCGCGCTGAGGTACAGGCCGATGGCCGTTCCCTCCGCGGTGACCGACAGCAGGCCCGGCCGGTTCAGGTGGCGCAGGAACTCGAGCAGATCGGCGATGCTGAGGGCCTTCAGACGTCCGCGGATGCTTTGCACGCTTGGACACGCCTCCGGCGGGTTGGATTATACAGCCTCGACGGCGCGGCTCAGCGTCGCGTCAGCTCGATGCCCGTGTAGTAGTGTCTGAGGATCTCGTCGAACGACTTGCCGCGCAGCGCCATGCCGTAGGCCCCCACCTGGCAGAGGCCGACACCGTGGCCCCATCCTTTGCCGCTGAAGATGTAGGTCTGGACCTCGCCGTTCGCATCCAGCGTCCGGTCGACGGTGAACAGGTTCTCCCGGATGCCGAGGGCGGTGCGAATCTTGAAGCCGCGAAGGAAGAACTGGCCGCGGCTGCCGGTGAGCTTCACCTCCACCACGCGACCGCTGACCCCGCGTTTCGTCGGCTCGATGTCGACCAGCTTTCCGACGTCGACCCGGGCGCGGATCAGCGCCTCGAGCTCCTGGCGCGTGTAGCGCTGCTCCCAGCGGTAGGCGGAGGAGTAGCGATCATCGGAGACACCGCGCTGGTTGGCAATCACTTTCAGGTAGTCGATCGCGCCGCCGTTCTCCAGGTGGTAGACCACGCGGTCCCCGAGCGTCAGCGGGATGCTGCGCGCCGGGTACGAGACGTCGCGGAAGGAGCGGTACAGGGCGGCTTCCGGCGACACCGGCAGCGCGAGCACGTCCTTTTTCACCTCCAGGAGAAGCTTGTCGGCGTCGCTGCCGCGGTAGGTCCCCTGCACCCGGCCGATGGCGTTGTAGTAATCGAGCATGCGGTAGAGCGAGCGCAGCACCAGGCCGCGGCTGGGATGGT
>DASTNM010000353.1:0-4701 GCA_035762745.1 Candidatus Polarisedimenticolia bacterium | reverse complement strand
CCAGATCTCCGACCCCCGGGCGTAGGCCTGCTCGAGCGGGTCACGCTGCGCCTCGGGCGCCAGATCGGCGGCGTGTCTGAGGTCCCGGAGCCCCTTCTGCACCTGGTCGCGGGCGGCGACCAGGGCGCGCTGCGCCAGGAGCTCCGACCCGACGCGCAGCGCGAAGAGCGAGCGGCTGAGGGCCCCGGCGTAACTCAGGCCGTCGATGGCGCGCCGGGCCGCCTGCACCTCGGCGGCGCCCCCCTTCAGGTCGCGGCGCACCATGGCGGTGCGCCCCCGGGCGATCGCGGCTCGCGCCTCGCGCGCCCGCGCCAGAAGGACCGGCGCCAGCACCGCCGCCTCGAGACGATCGAAGGCGCTGAGGCAGCCGGGCCCGTCTCCCGTCTGCGCGGCGTGCAGGGCGGCTCGTCCCGCCTCCTCCGTCTGCCGCGTCACGGTGTAGTCGGCGAGCGCCGGGAGGATCTCGCGCGCCCTCTGGATGCCTGCGACCGCCGCGGCAAAATCGCCGCCGCCCGACCCGGCGCGTCCGGCCGCGAAGGCGCGGGCCAGCTCCTCCAGCCGGCTCGAGGCCTCGAAGCGGGCCAGCTCGTCGTCGGCCTTCTTGAGGATCAGGCTGACCCGGCCGGGGTCGTTCCCCCTGGCGGCGCCGGCCGCCTTGTCGAGGGCGTTCTCCGCCTTCTCGATCCAGCCCCGCAGCTCGGCGGCGGAGGCGAGGGGCGCGGGAGGGGTCGACGGCGCCTCAGGAGAGGCGGCCGCGGCGGCCGCGACCGTGATCTCTCCCGCCAGAGACAGGGCCAGAAGTCGCGCCGCGGCCCGGGAGAGGCGCCCGGCGCGCCGCTCAGTAGCCGAGATCATGGAGGCGGGAATCGTCGATCCCGAAGTGGTGGGCGATCTCGTGCAGGACGGTGCGCCGGACCTGATCGCGGACCTCGGCGTCGCTGCGGCAGATCGACTCGACGTTGCTCTGGAAGATGGTGATCTTGTCAGGGAACACCATGCCGTAGCGTGAATCGCGGCGCGTCAGCGGCTGCCCCTGGTAGAGGCCGAGCAGCAGCCCCCCGCGGCGCCCGAAACGACGCGCCTGGCCCGCCTCGGGCAGGTCCTCGACGACGACCGCCACGTTGTCGAGGCGCTCCTTGAAGTCTTCGGGAAGCGAGTCAATCGCCTCCGCGACCAGCTGCTCGAAGCGCGCCCGATCCATGATGGCCCCATTGTAACGCGCCGGGCCGGAACGATATCATGCGGCGCCTCGGAGGGACCCTCGTGCCGCGAAGACTGCCGCCCCGCCGCGCCTTGCTGTGCCTGTCGATCCTCGTCCCGGCGGCCTGCGCCATCGGTTGCTCGCGCCCGCCGTCGGCGCGCTTCCTGGTCTCCATCGCCGCGGCGTCGCCCGACCGGCTGGCGGTCACGCTGGAGCTCCACGACGTGCCGCGCGACGGGTTGACGATCAAGGGGTACGCGGCGCAGGAGGCGTTGCGCGTCGGAGAGGTCACGGCGGCGGGACCGGACGGAGCGAGGCTGCCGGTCGAGCCGGGGATCGAGACGATCGCGGTCAACAGCCGCGCCATCGACATCCCGCGCTTCGTCCTGCGCGGCCCCCTGCCGACGTCGGTCCTGGTGCGCTACGTCGTCACCCCCGGGAACCGGGAGGGGGACGCGCACATGGGCTTCAGCGGCCGCTGCCACGGATACCTGGACGGGCGGTTCGGGTTCGTCTCCGGGAGGAATCTCTTCCTGCTGCCGCAGCCGGCGGAGGCGCTCCGCAGCATCGAGGTGCGCTTCTCCCTGCCGCAGGGCTTCACGGTCGAGGCCCCCTGGAGGCGCGCCGGAGACTCGTGGCGCCCGGGTGTCGGCGGTGACCTGGCGGCTGAGCACCTGGTGTCGGCGGCGATCGGCCTCGGGCGTTTCCGCGAGCGCGCCTTCGAGGTCGGCGGCACGCGCTTCCGGCTGGCCTTCGAGTCGGGCATCCCCGCGGAGCAGGAGGAGCAGGCGGCGGCTCGCCTCGAGCGGGTCGCCCGCTATCTCCACGGGCTGTTCGGGCGCGGCCTTGGGCCCGAGTACCTGACGGTCCTGGTGCCGCGGGCTCCGACCGGCGACGAGATCGTGGGGGAGGGGTGGGGGACCGGACAGGGACAGACCCTGTCGCCGCTGACCCCCGGCCGCCTGCAACAGTTCGCCGAGCATCTGATCGACGCCTATGTCCGCCACGCCCCCTACCGCACCGAGATCAAACGCCCGGAGGAGTTCTGGCTGGTCGATGGGATTCGCAATCTCTACTCCTGGCGCGCCGTGGCGGAGGCGGGGTTGATGCCCAGGGAGGAGGTGACCCGGCAGCTCGCCGTCGGCTATCTCACGGCGCTCAACGTCCATGGCCTGCAGCGCAACCTCGAGACGATCTACTCCAAGCCGGGCAGCTTCCGGATCGAGCGCGAGACTCTGGCCCCGTTCGTCCTGGCCTCCCTCGACCACGACCTGAGAGTCGCGACCAAGGAGGCGACGAGTCTCGACGCGGCCGTCGCCCTGACCTTCAAGGGGACCAAGGCGCCCTCGCTCTGGGCGGCGCTGCCGCGGGCGGGCGCGGCGACCTGGAAGGAGTTCCGGGAGAAGTACGTGCAGGCGGGCGCCGACGTCATCCCGGTCGAGCCGCTCTACACGCTGCCGCCGACGCGTCCGCAGCCCGACCCGCCCGGCGGCAAGGTGGTGCGCAGCGTGACGCTGGTCTACACCGGCAAGACGAACGGCTATCTCGAGAACTGCGGCTGCAAGGTGAACCAGTCGGGGGGCGTGGCGCGGCGGGCCACGATGCTGGAGCGGATTCGCAAGAGCGACCCCGGAGTCATCCTGCTGGACGCCGGAGATGCGTTCATCAGGCCGGAGAAGCAGAACACGCTCGACTTCCTCTCCAGGGAGGAGCAGGCGCTCTTCCTGCGCACCATGGACCTGATGCGCTACCAGGCCGCCGGCATCGGCACGACCGAGCTCACCTTCGGGCCGGACCACTTCCGCGCCGAGACCCGGGGGACGTCGATCCCGTATCGCGTCGCCAACGTCCGCGCCGGCGGCGTTCCCCTGGCACCGGCCGCGGCGTTCCTGCGCTCCGGCCCGACCCGCGTCGCCGTGATCGGCATCTTCGAGCCTCCCTGGGGAAGCGCCGCCACCTCTCTCTTCGAGGAGAACACCGCCTCCCTCGTCATCGACGACCCGTTCGAGACGCTGCGCCGCGAGGTGCCGGCGCTGAAGAAGCAGGCCGACCTGGTGATCGCTCTCGGCCGCCTGACCCCCGAGACGGTCCGCCGGGTGGCGCGCGGGATCCCCGACCTCGACGCCATCGTCTCGGACGAATACGACGCCCCGACGAAGACCGGCGGGGCGGGCGACGACATGCAGCGCGAGGATCACCCGGGTTTCCTCGGCCGCACGCTCGTGGCCTACACGACCCTGACCAACTACGGCCTCGGCAGCGTCACGCTGGGTCTCGACAGCGCGGGCCGGATCGCCTCGGCGGCGTTCAAGGACCTCTGGCTGTACGAGGACGTCCCCGACCAGCCCCGGGTGCGCGACATGCTGAACCGCTTCTACGACGACGTCGGCCGGCGCGCCGCGGCGCAGGAGAGCGTGCCGCCGCTGTTCGCCGACGACCCGGTCCGCCTCGGCGGCCGGTACGTCGGGGCCGCGAAGTGCGCCGACTGCCACAAGGACGAATACGGGCAGTGGATGACCACCAAGCACGCCTCGGCCTACAAGACGCTTCTGGACCGGCACCGGCATTTCCAGCCGAAGTGCATCTCCTGCCATGTGGTCGGCTACGGCACTCCGCATGGCTACCGGCTGGGGGCGGCGGAGCAGACGCTGGCCAACGTGCAGTGCGAGGTCTGCCACGGCCCGGGTGCCGAGCACGTCGCGGCCCCGAGCACGAAGAACATCAGGCGCGCGGTGCCCGAGAAGGTCTGCCTCGAGTGCCACACTCCGGACCACTCGGACCACTTCGTCTACGCCGAGAGGCTGCCGAAGATCCGGCACGATCACTTCGAGTGAGAGACCGTCGCCCTACCGTTGCGCCATCTTCTCGATGGCGGACCACTCCTTCACGCCGACCGGCATGACCGACAGGCGCGAAATACGGACCAGGGGGAAGGAGGCGAACCGGCGGTCCGCCTTGATCTCCGCCAGGGTCACGGGGCGCGGGAGCCGGCGCACGGGCACGATGTCGACCGCGACGCGCTTGCCGGAGCGGTCGGCGGGATCGGGGTAGGCGTCACCGGCGGCCCGGGCGATGCCCACCACCGCCTTCTCCTTCCCGGTGTGATAGTAGAGGACCCGGTCTCCCCGGCGCACGGCGCGCAGGTGCTTCTGCGCCAGCGGGTTCTTCACGCCCGACCAGGCTGTCCTGCCGTCCTTCGTCAGATCGTCGTACGCGTAGTGAGTCGGTTCTTCCTTGAACAGCCAGTCCATAGGTTCCTCCTTGCCTGAGAATACCTCAGCGCGGATTCGGGTTGACAGGCGCCTCCTTTAACCGTACGATTCAGGCCGCCATGAGCCAGAGGAACAGTCTCCACCACGGTCATCAGCAGTCCCATCGGTGCGTCCGCGCACCGAGGGGGATGACCGGCCGCCGCTCACGGTAGCCCCTCCTCAAGCCCGGACGCCTCCAACCCACTGAACCGGCGGATGACCGCCCGCGCAGCCCGATCGGCCGCCGGC
>DASTNM010000352.1:0-3152 GCA_035762745.1 Candidatus Polarisedimenticolia bacterium | reverse complement strand
TTCCGCCGCGCCGGTCGACTGCAGGACGCGGACGAAGGCGTCGACGCAGTCGGGGCAGAACTGGCGGCCGGCCATGGTGCGCATCTCCTTGATGGCGAACTCGAGCGGCAGGCCGACGCGGTAGGGGCGGGTCGAGGTCATGGCGTCGAAGGCGTCGGCCAGGCAGACGATGCGGGCGGCGATCGGGATCTCCTTCCCCTTCAGGCGATCCGGATAGCCGGTGCCGTCGTACATCTCGTGGTGGTGCTTGATGCCGGCGACGTGCTTCTCGAACGTGCGGACGGGAGCGAGGATCTGTGCGCCGATCACCGGGTGCGCCTTGATCGTCTCGCGCTCCTCGGGCGTGAGGTTGGCCGGCTTGTTGAGGATCTTGTCGAGCATGCCGATCTTGCCGATGTCGTGCAGGAGCGCCACCTGGCCGATCAGGTCGACGTCCTCCTTCGGCATCGCCAGGGCGCGGGCGATCAGCATGGCGAAGCGCGACACGCGCTGCGAGTGGCCGGCGGTGTAGCGGTCCTTGGCCTCCAGCGCCACGGCCAGCGACTGGACGGTCTGGATGTAGGAGGTCTCCAGATCGTGGCGCGCCTGCTCCAGGCTCTGGTTGGCGGTCGACAGTTGCTGGTTGCGGACCTGCAGGTCGGAGAGCAGCCTTTCGTTGAGACGCTTCATCTCGCGCTGACGCAGAAGCGCCGTGATCGTGAACTTCACGTCCTCCGGGTCCCAGGGGCTCGGGATGTATTTGTCCAGACCGCTGTTGTTGAAGGCGTAGATCGCCTCGTCCAGGCTCGGGCGCTCGGAGATCAGGATCTTGCCGACGGACGGGAACTGGGCGCTGACGATCTCCAGGAAGCGGCTGCCGGTGATCCCGGCCATCCCCTGCTTGGCGATGACGATCTCGATCGAGCGGCTCTGGTCCCTGATCGAGTAGAGCATGCCGAGCGCCTCCTCGGCGCTGCTGGCGGCCAGGACCTCGATCTCGGGCGGAGTGACGGCGGCGATCCTCTCCCGCAGGAGGCCGCGGGTGGCGGAATCCGGCTCGACGAGGATCAGCGCGGGGCGGCTCACGGTCGCCTTCGCAACGGACCCGTCGCGCGCGCACGGGTCCACCGTACTACCTGATTCCTGGGCATCTCCCGGGGAATATAGGGTGCGCCGACGGCGCCGGACAAGGAGCCTCGCCGACCTCTCGAATTCGTGATCGGCGGCGCGTTGACGCTCTTGGGAGGGCGGTCTATACTGCGCCTCCATGTATGGCCTCTACGGCGCTCTTCTGCGCCTCGCCTGGGCCTTCGCGCTCCCTTACCAGATCGTCATCGCTTTCGTGAGCGGCAGGAAGCGGCCCGGTCTCGCCGAACGCCTGGGTCTTCACGGGGAAGGGGCCACGCCGCGTCCCGGCGGCCTCTGGGTGCACGCCGTCTCGGTGGGAGAGGTCCGGCTGGCGCTGCCGCTCCTCGCCCGTCTGCGCGACCTCCAGCCCGGCCTGCCCCTTCACCTGACCACCAGCACCGCGACGGGGCGCGCCCTGGCCGATCAGGCACAGGGTGGGGGTTCGGCGGCGCGCCCCGACTCGACCTCGGCCCTGCCGTTCGACCTCCCGGCCTCCATGGGAAGACTGCTCGACCGGCTGCGCCCTCGCGCCGTGCTGATCGTCGAGACGGAGATCTGGCCGAACCTGCTCCGGCTCTGCGACAGGCGGAGCATCCCGGTGATCCTGGTCAACGGCCGGATCTCGCCGCGCGCCTACGCGCGCTACCGTGCGGTCCGCTTCTTCCTGCGTCGCGCGCTCGAGGCGATCCACCTCTTCGCCATGCAGTCGGAGGAGGACGCGGCGCGCATCCGCACCCTGGGCGCGCCGCCCACCCGGGTCCGGGTCACCGGGAACCTCAAATTCGATCTGCCGCTGCCCGACGTCTCCGGCGCCGCGATCCGGGCTCGGATCGGTCTCGGGGCCGACGAGCCGCTCTTCGTCGCCGGCAGCACCGCCCCCGGCGAGGAGAGGCCGGTGCTCGAGGCGTTCCGCGCCCTGCGCGGGCACGATCCGCGCGTCCGGCTCGTCCTCGCCCCGCGTCATCCCGAGCGCTTCGCCCGGGCGGAGGAGGCGCTGCGCGCCGCCGGGCTCACGGTCGGCACCTGGAGCCGCCCCGGGACGGTCTGGGACGCGCTCCTGGTCGACGTGGTCGGCGTGCTGCCGTCGATCTACGCCGCCGCCGATCTGGTCTTCGTCGGCGGGAGCCTGGTGCCGCGGGGAGGGCAGAACATCCTCGAGCCGGCGGCCCTCGGCCGGCCGGTGCTCTTCGGACCTCACATGGAGAACTTCCGGGCGGCGGCGCGCTCTCTCGTCGAGGGGGGCGGCGGGTTCGTGGCGCGCGACGGCCCCGAGCTCGCCCGGATCGCCACGCGCCTCATGGCCGATCCGGACGAGAGGGCCAGGGTCTCCGACCGCGCCCGCCGGGCGGTCGAGGCGAACCGCGGCGCCCTGGAGCGCACCCTGCAGGCGATCGCCTCGACCCTCGCTCCGCGCCGCGACCTGCCGCGCGTCGCCCCGGCGCGGACGTGAGCGCGTCGGGTCTGCCACAGGGGGGACTGCTCTCGACCCTGCTCGCCCCCCCCGCCCTCCTCTACCGCGCCGCGGTCAGGGCGCGCAACGCGCTCTACGATTCCGGGCGGCTTCGAGTGCACCGGCTGCCGTGCGCCGTCGTCAGCATCGGAAACCTGACGGCGGGTGGCACCGGCAAGACACCGCTCACCTCCTTCGTCGCCGGGCTGCTGCGGGACTCGGGATACCGGGTCGGCGTCGCCAGCCGGGGCTACCGCCGCCACGGCACCCGCGCTCCCCTGCTGGTCGCCGACGGGCGCGCGCTCCTGGTCGACGCGGCGCACGCCGGCGACGAGCCGTACCTGATCGCGCGCGACAACCCCGGCGTGGCGGTGGCGGTCGGGGCCGATCGAGCCGCGGCGGCGCGCCTCCTCCTGGCCGCGCACAACCCCGAGGTGATCGTGCTCGACGACGGCTTCCAGCACCGGCGCCTGGGGCGCGATCTCGACCTGCTGCTCCTCGACGGCCCCGACCCGTGGGGAAATGGTAAAATGCTGCCGCTTGGCCCGCTGCGCGAGCCGCTGTCGGGCCTGGCGCGCGCCGGCGCCATCGTCCT
>DASTNM010000351.1:0-4527 GCA_035762745.1 Candidatus Polarisedimenticolia bacterium | reverse complement strand
ACGGCCCGTAGGTCCAGCCGGTGCGCGTCGCCGGGTCGATCTGGATCCCCCGCTCGTTGCCGACCAGGGAGTTGTTCCCGAAGATCTGCGAGATGAAGTTGAACCGCGGCAGAAGCGCCAGCTGCCTGCCCGATTGGGCGTCGTAGACCCCCACGGCGCTCATGGCGTTGTTGTCGACGGTGTACGTGTCCAGGGCGGCGAGGCCGATGAGCAGGAGCCGGTTCACCGGATCCACGACCGGGAAGAGCGGCGAGCGGGCGCCGAGCTCCTTCAATTGTGAGACGTTCAAGGTGATCTGGTCGACCGTCTGGAGCCGCGCCACGGGAAAGAGGGACGGGAAGGCGAAGATCGGCCCGACCGTCAAGTCGGCGACGCCGCCCCGCTGGTCGGCGGCCATGCCGGTGACGCAGTTGGCCGCCGTCGCCACGGGCGCGGCGAGGCTGCGATCGAGGTCGACCGACGTGAAGAAGGTGTCCCAGAAGAGACAGAGATCGCCCCAGAGCATCCGGGCGAGGAGGGCCTTCCCGGTCGTCGCATCGACGTCGAGCGTCGTGAAGATGCCCCGGTCGACAATCCCGTTGTCGGAGAAGATGGCGGGGCCGAGGGCACCGGCCGCAAGGTCGAACGGCAGGACGCCGTCGGAGAAGTCAGTCGCGCTCCAGCCGAGCAGCGCGGCGCGATGCCGCCCCGAGTCGACGCGGCCGCCGACGATGAAGTACTGCGTGGCGGAATCGACCGGCACGCTCGCCAGCCTCCGGCCGCTGAGCGAGTCATAGCTCTCGACATCCTGCCGCGAGCCGAACCAGTCGTAACGGATCGTGGCCGTGCGATGCAGCGCCGTGTCGCTGCCGAACATGTAGTAGATGCTCTGCCCCCTTCGATCGCTCGCGAACGGCGGACCGTACAAGCCTGTCGCCGGATCGTACGGCCGCAGGGCGCTGTCCAGCAGGTTCCCGGACTGGTCGAAGCCCGCCGTGGCGACGACCGATCCGCCGTCGGGCACGATGTCGAAGTCGTTGATCGACTCGAGGCCCGGCGTCAGCCCGTCGTCGAAGGAGAGGCTGGAGACCGGCGAGGCCAACCCCAGCGGCTTCTGGCCATCAGTGGCGAAGACGCGGGCAGAGTAGTAGAGCGACGAAGGCAAATCGATCGTCGTGGCATCGATCGTCGCGCTCCCGGAGACCCCCGGCAACGGATACCAGATCATCGAGCCAGAGTCGGTGCCGTTCGCGTCGCGGCGGTCGCCGTTGTGGTTGGTGAAGGTGTTGATCGATCCATAGAGTGTCGGCCCCGGAGCGGAGATCTCGAGCGCCGCGCCCGCGGCCCCCGTCACGCCGCTGGCGTCCCAGGCGACGGTGAACTGCGGCGCGCCCCGGGTGATGCCGATGGTGTGCACCGGCGCACCGCCTCCGGCCGCCAGGGTCGGAGCCGGCGGATGTGTCTCGCCCGCGGCGCCGAGCACCCGCACGGCGATGAACCTTCCGAGGAAGTTGTTCTCCGAGTCCTGCAGGATGCCGAGGCCGTAGATCCCGGCGCCGCCGGAGAACGCTTCGGCGGGCACGTTCACCGACGTCTGCCCCTGGACGATCGGGATGGCACGCTCGATCCGCCACAGCGGCGTCGACAGCGGGCTGAAGTGGTCGATGGACGAGACGACGAGGCGCGGCTTGCTGACCTGGCGCACCTTCGAGAGATCGAACTGGACCCTGATCGACTGCCGGGCCGGGACGACCGCGGGCGCCACCGGAGTGAGGGCCTCGGTGTAGGTCCCGTCGCTCGGCCCGAGGGTCAAAGAGAACGACGCGGCGGCCAGGCTCTTCGATCCGCTTCGGACTTCGTAGGTGACAGGGACGGTGCGTGCGACGCTCGATGCAACCGGCTGTCCGGCCGCGGCGAGGATCCGGTCCGGCAGGAGCCGGAAGACGCGCCCCGTTCCCGTGAGAGTCTGCCGGCCGATCGTGAGCGCGAACGACAGGTCCGGCGGCGACCCCAGGCCGGTGATGTCGGGAGCGATGGTGATCGGTCCGGTGATGTTCTGCCCGGTCGGATTTCCGAGGAAAT
The DNA here is from genome assembly GCA_035762745.1 of Candidatus Polarisedimenticolia bacterium. Classification (GTDB taxonomy): domain Bacteria; phylum Acidobacteriota; class Polarisedimenticolia; order Gp22-AA2; family Gp22-AA2; genus DASTNM01. Next base: position 2,466 of record DASTNM010000351.1, on the reverse strand, counting down.
CGTTCGGGCCCTGCAGGTCGATGGCGCCGGGATCGGTCGCCTCGACGAAGATGGCGCCAAAAGGCTCGATCGACTGCCGGTGCGCGACCGCCACCCGGACAATCGATGGCCCGGGGTCGGCCCCGAGGATCGACTCGACCGCCGAGGTCACGTCGAGCTGCCGCCCGACCGTGATCGGTCGCGGTGACAGCGGCGCGTCGGGGAGATCGCGCCCGGTGCGCGCCAGAAGATCGCGCACCGCAAGCGGCGCCAGCGGCCGCCCGGCGAGGCGACCGCTCTGGATCGCCACCGCGGCCGCCGCCGCCACCATCGGAGCGGAGGCGGATGTCCCGGCCTCCAGGACCGGGCTGACCATCTGCGCCGTGCACGGGAAGCCGGTGCAGTCGTGTTCCAGGGCCGGAATGTTGTCGCTCGGGGCCGCGACGTCCAGGCGCGACCCGAAGCCGGAGGAAAAGAACGTCGAGCCATTGAGGCGCGTCGCTGGGAACGAGCCGGTCCCGGCGAGCGGGCCGCCCCCCTGCGGCGGCGCGCTGAAGATATCGTCCAGCGTCGATCCGCCCACGTCGATGGCGCCGCTGTCGTCGATACGCGACGGGGCGGTGGAGAACGCCACGTCGTCGATCGACGTCGACGTCTCCCCCGCGGCGGCGCGATCGGTTGGGGCGCTGCCGCCGTCCGGCCCGATGGCGGTCGGGACGATCAGGCGCGTGCCGTCGTTGGACGAAATGCAGACGACGATTCCCAAATCGTGGACGATGCTGCGCACGGCGGCGCGCGCTACCGGGTCATCCTCGAGATAGCGGCCCGGGAAGCCATCGGCGTCGATACCGAACCCGAGGCTCGCGGTGATCACGTCGGGCCGCGGCGACTGGTTCGCCGCGGCCAGCAGCGCCGCGATGATGTTCGCGATCGTCGGCTCCTGCGCCACCACCAGCCGATAGGCGGCGCCGGGAGCGATCCCCAGAAGGTCGGTCGGCCCGTCGCCCACGGCGCCGGGGCGCTGCCGATCGTGGGGGAGCGGCGCCATGACCGAGAAGTCGAGCAGAACCTCGGAGAGCTGCGGGTCGACGAACTCGACCGTGCCCCGCGGGTCGAGCCTGCCGTTGGGCGAAGCGACGAAGGTCGGGATCAGCGGCAGCGACGGAACGTCGAGGTAGCGCTGCCCGCGCACGACGATCGTCGTGGGGCCGAAGAACCGCACGTACTGGTCGCCCTTGTCGGCCATCGACTGGTCGGTGAGGTCGCCGAGCGACACGTTGGTGACGATCACCCCTTCCCCGGGCAGCTGGGCGTACCTGCGCCCCAGCAGATCGAAGGCGCCGAGGGCGTTCACTCCGCCGGCGTTCAGGTGGCTCTGAAGAGACGAGGTCAGGCCGTAGTTGGTCGGGAGCGTTACGCTGGACGCCGCCGCCCGCGCAACCGTCCGATGCGATCTCTCAGCGACCCACGCGGGGAGAGGCCGCGGGCCGGTCGCCAGCGACGAGACCGTCCAGTTCGGCCCGGCGTAGGCGATGCCCGGCGTCCCGCGCAGCCTGCGGGCCGCAGCACCGGGATCGGTCCCCTCGAGCCGCACCACGTACGCGCGCGAAAGATCAACCCCGACCCTCGAGGCTCCGGCACGCGCCCCGGAAGCCTGTGGCAACCCGTCGAGGAGCGGCCTCGCGGCGCTCGCCCCCGCCTGACGCAGCCTCGCGTCGACATCCGCCACCCCTGTGAGCCCCCCGGTCGCGGGCGCCGCGCCCGCTGCGCCGCCTCCGGTGAGCGCCACGATCAACTCACCCGGCTCGTAGACTCCGCGCTGCCGCACCGAGAGACGACTGATGATCTCCTGCCGTTCGGGCCCCCAGGCATCGCCCATCGCCGAGCGGCCCTGCGGACGCACCATCACGACCGGGCGCATCCCGCCTCCGGCATCGACGCGGGACCCGAACCCGTCCGATCCGATCGTCACGATCGAGCCGTCGTAGAGCGTGTAGGTCTCGGCATCCGCAGGCGCTGCGCCCCTTCCGACAGCGTGGCGCGCCCGGTCACGACCGGTACGACCCGGCGGAGCGGCCGCGGGAGCCGGAACCGTCATGGACAGCATGCAGATGATTGCGGACAACGCCGCGGCCGTACGCCTCGGATGGGAACGCATGAGAGCCCCCCCTCGAATCGAGTGTGACCTGTCGAACGATTCGAAGAATCTACCGGGGATGCGCCCGCCGGTCAACCTGATTCGCGAGCAGGGCGTGCAGTGTCCGCGCTACTTCCTGAGAGAGATGTTCACCGTCCCGATCGTCGCGAGCTGGACGTCACCCTGATATTGGGCGATGCGGATCTGCCACGTGCCTGCCGAAAGCGGCTTGGTGGCCAGGTTGAAGATGTACTGGTCGCTCCCCGCGTCGTAACGGAAGGTATTGCCAGAATCGGCCGCGGCAGTCGAGATCGCTTCCAATTCCGTCCCGAGAACCGAGTTGGTGACAC
>DASTNM010000350.1:0-14382 GCA_035762745.1 Candidatus Polarisedimenticolia bacterium | reverse complement strand
CGGGACGGCGCAAGGGAGGAACGAGTGGGAGCGACGATGGCCTGGAGTCCACGGTCGGTACTCAGTCTCTTCTCGAACGATCTGGCGATCGACCTGGGGACGGCCACGACGCTCGTCTATGCGAAGGGCAAGGGGATCGTGCTGTGCGAGCCCTCGATCATCGCGGTCAACCAGAGGACGGGGAAGGTCGAGGCCGTCGGAAAGGAGGCGAAGGAGATGCTCGGGCGCACCCCCGCCAACATCATCGCCATCCGACCGATGAAGGACGGCGTCATCGCCGACTTCGAGCACACCGAGAAGATGCTCGACTACTTCATCAAGAAGGCCCACAATCGCTCCCTTGGCGTGCGACCCCGCATCGTGATCTGCGTTCCCTCCGACATCACCCAGGTCGAGAAGCGCGCGGTCAAGGACTCCGCCTACAGGGCCAAGGCCTCGGAGGTCTACCTGGTCGAGGAGGCGATGGCGGCCGCAATCGGCGCGGGGCTGCCGGTGACCGAACCGACCGGCAACATGATCGTCGACATCGGGGGTGGCACCACCGACGTGGCGGTGATCTCGATGGCGGGCATCGTCTACTCGCGCTCGGTCCGCATCGCGGGCAATCGCATGGACGAGGACATCATCCAGTACATCAAGCGCAAGTACAATCTGCTCGTGGGCGAGCGCACTGCGGAGGAGATCAAGATCAACATCGGGTCGGCCTTCCCCCTGGAGGAGGAGCTGACGATGGAGATCAAGGGACGCGATCTGGTGGAGGGAATTCCGAAGACGCTGGTGATCTCCGACGAGGAGATCCGTGAGGCTCTCTCTGAGACCGTTTCCAACATCATCGAAGCGGTGCGGGTCGCTCTCGAGCAGACCCCGCCCGAGCTGTCGGCAGACATCGTCGACAAGGGGATCGTCCTGACCGGTGGAGGATCGCAGCTTAAGAATCTGGACAAGCGGCTCCGCGAGGAAACCGGGCTCCCCGTTTCGATGGCCGACGATCCGCAGGCCTCGGTCGTGCTCGGCACGGGGAAGATGCTGGATGACTTCAACCTCCTGCGCAAGATCGCGATCGACTGAGCGAGGCTTTCTCCCTCCCGACCTCCTCGACGGGAGGGGAGGGGGTTGACGCCATGGCCCACCTCCTCGCCGAACGCAAGCCCTTCCTCCTCCTTCTCGTGCTGCTCACCCTCAACTTGGTGTTGATGAGCTCGCAGGTTCGCGGTGCAGGACGGGGATCTCTCCTGGAGGATGCGATCCTGAACCTCTGCTCTCCCTTCCTGAAGAGCGCCTCCTGGGTCTCGCAGGGGGCCGCCGCGACCTGGAAAAGCTACGCCGGCCTGCGCGGGGTGGAGCGCGAAAATCGGCGCCTGCACGAGGAGGTCGCGACTCTCGCCCTCAAGGCGCAGCAGGTCGAGGAGACCCGACAGGAACTCGATCGCCTGAGAGGTCTGCTGGATTTCCGCAGCCGGGTCGAGTATCGATCGGTGCCCGCCCGCGTCCTCGCCTCCGGGGCCTTCGGGGCGGGGATGACGCTGCTCCTGGATCGCGGCGGGCACGAGGGAGTGGAGAGAAACCATCCCGTCCTGACGCCGCGTGGCGTCGTCGGGCGGGTCATCCGCGTCGAGCCCGGGATCAGCAAGGTGCAGACGATCCTCGATCCGAACTCGGGGGTCGCGGTTCTGATCCAGAGGACCCGCGTCCAGGGGATCCTGGTCGGTCTGGCAGAGCGGGGATGCCGCATGGAGTACGTAAGCGAGCTGTCCAATGTCGAGGTGGGGGACGTGGTGGTCACGTCCGGCCTCGACCAGATCTACCCCAAGGGGCTCCTGGTCGGGGTGGTCACGGCCATCGGCGAAGGTGAGGGACTCACGCGGATCGTGGACGTGCGTCCGGAGGTCGACTTCTCGCGGCTCGAGGAGGCCTTGATCCTTCTCAAGCCCGAGGGGCCCCCGGAGCGGGAGAGCCGATGAAGCTCGTGCGTGGCCTCGCCACCCTCGGCGCGTCCTGCCTGGCCCAGGTGCTCCTGTCGCGCTACTTTCCCGGCCTGTCGCGCTACTGCGACCTGTTCACGATCCTCGTGGTCTATTACGGCCTGACACGACCCCAGGCGGCGGCCATGATGATGGGCGCCGGCGCCGGGCTCGTCGAGGATTCGCTCGTGGGGGCGATCCTCGGCTTGAACGGCTTCAAGAAGACGCTGACCGGATACCTGGTGGGATCGTTCGGATCCCTCTTCATGCTGAACCAGGCGATCCCGCGCTTCGGGATACTCTTCGCGGCGACATTGATCGACCCGCTGGTCGAGCTCGGGCTGACGGCGGCCATGGGGCAGAGCGTGATCGTCCCCGGGATGCTGGGGCTGCTGCAGCGGGGTCTCGGCAACGGCGTCATCGGGCTTCTGGTCTTCTGGATCGCCGCCCGCTTACCCTGAGGCGAAACGATGTACCGTCCGACCAAGGATTCGCAGGATTATTACGAGGAGAGCCGCCTCAACACACGGATCACGGTGATCCAGGTGATGTTCGGGGCCGTTCTCCTGCTGTACCTGATGGCCTTCTGGTACCTTCAAGTCGTCAAGGCCGATTACTACCGCAGGCTGTCCGACAACAACCGGCTGCGTCGTGTCACGCTGGCGCCCCTGCGCGGCGTGATCACCGACAATGAGCACCGCGTTCTGGCGAACAACCGCATCGCCTTCAACGTGCGGCTCGACCGCGAGAAGGTGGCCGATCTCGGCCATGCCCTGCCTCGCCTGGCACGCACGCTGGGAATGAGCGAGGCGACGCTGCGTGATCGCCTGGCGAAGTACCGCACCCGGCCGCGCTTCGAGCCGGTGATCCTGAAAGAGGACGTGGACTTGGCGGAGGCCGCTTACCTTGAGTCGCGCCGTCTCGAGATGCCCGAGCTGTCGGTCGAGATCGAGTCGCGGCGCAATTACCTCTACGGCCCGCTGGCGGTGCATGCCCTCGGATATGTGGGAGAGGTCAGCGAGGAGAGGATCAAGAAGGAGCCGGACAAGGCGTACGATCTGGGGGAGATCATCGGCAAGGCCGGTGTCGAGAAGCGCTACGACGAAAACCTTCGCGGCGGCAAGGGCTGGAAGCAGGTCGTGGTCAACAGCCTGGGGCGCGAGATCGAAGAGATCGACGAGGGACGCAAGCCGACGCCGGGCCGCTCTCTGCGCCTGACCGTCGATCTGGATCTCCAGTCGGCCCTTGAGGCGGCCTACGGAGAGGAAGCCGGCTCGGCGGTCTTCCTCGACCCCAACTCGGGGGCCGTCCTGGCGATCATCTCGCGACCGGCGTTCGACCCGAACGTCTTCGTACGCCGCTTCTCGCAGGACACCTGGGACGCCCTCGAGAACGATCCGCGCTTTCCTCTCCAGGACCGGGCGCTGCTCTCCAAGTTCGCGCCCGGATCCGTGTTCAAGATCGTCATGTCGATCGCCGCGCTCGAAGAGAAGGTCGCCACGCCCGGCCGGGGCGACCACTGCACCGGGTCGTGGCGGTTCGGGGACAAGGTCTACCAGTGCTGGGCGATCCGCAAGGGAGGCCACGGCTACCTGACGATGCGCGAGGCGATCATTCAGTCCTGCAACATCTACTTCTACCACCTCGGCAACGACATGGGGATCGAGCGGATCTCTCACTGGGCCCATCTCCTCGGCTTCGGGGAGCCGACCGAGATCGATCTGCCGCAGGAGAAGCCCGGTACGGTCCCGGACCCCGAGTGGAAGAAGGAGATGTTCGCCAAGACCGATCCGATCTGGCATCCCGGGGAGACGATCTCGGTGTCGATCGGCCAGGGAGCGGTCGAGGTGACGCCGATCCAGATGGCGGTCTTCGCGTCCACCATCGCCAACGGCGGGACGGTCTACCGCCCGCACATCGTGCGCTCGGTCGAGGTCCGCGAGGGAGTCGAGGAGGAGAGCCGGGAGGACTACGTCCGCCGCCGCCTCGAGATTCATCCGAAGACGCTCGAGGTCATCAAGGACGCGATGTGGGGGGTGGTCAACGAGGATGGGACCGGGGTGCGGGCCAAGATCGCCGGGCGGGACGTCTGCGCCAAGACCGGCACCGCGCAGGTCTTCAAGGCTTCGCGCGACGTCGACGCCGACAAGCTCCCGAAGGAGAAGCGGGATCACGCCTGGTTCGTCGGGTTCGCGCCCAAGGACGATCCGCAGATCGCCTGGGCGGTCTTCGTGCAGAACGGCGGGCACGGCGGGACGACCGCGGCGCCGATCGCCCGCGCCGTCCTGGAGCGCTTCTTTCAGAAACAGGATCTTCGACGGGGAGTGCAGCAGGTTGCAAGCGCGTCGACACCTCGATAACTTCGACTGGGTGCTCTTCCTGTCGGTCCTGTCGGTCTGCGCGGTGGGGCTCGGCGTGATCTATTCGGCGACCGCCGGGACGCCGATCGCCGGCGCCTTCCACAGACAGATCGTCTGGCTGGGGATCGGCCTTGTGTTCATGGCCGCCGCGATCCTCATCGACTATCACACGCTGGCCGAATTCTCGTACGTCTTCTACGGTCTGGCGCTGACCCTGCTCGGTTTGACGCTGGCGGTCGGCCGCGTCGTGAACGCCAGCAAGTCCTGGCTGGGAACCCCTGGCTTCCAGTTCCAGCCTTCCGAGCTGGCCAAATCGGCGACCATCCTGATGGTGGCGGCCTACCTGGGCCGTGAGAGGGTCCGCGGCCTTGGTTTGGTGAATTTCTCGGCAATCTGCGCCATTGTCGGAGCACCGGTCCTGTTGATCATGATGCAGCCCGACCTGGGCACCGCGGTCACCTACGTGCCGCTCCTGCTCGGCGCCACGTTTCTCGGCGGAATTCGCGTTCGCACACTGATCATCCTGGCCGTGGTCGCCACGCTGGCCCTGCCGATGGTCTGGGGACACTTGAAGCCCTACCAGAAGGAGCGGGTCAAGACCTTCGTGGAGCCGACCCGGGACCCGAAGGGGGCGGGCTACCAGCTGATCCAATCGTTCATCGCCGTCGGCTCGGGGGGCATCCTGGGCAAAGGGTTCCTGGCCGGCACCCAGGGGCAGCTGCAGTTCCTGCCGGAACAGCACACCGATTTCGTCTTCGCGGTCCTGGCCGAGGAGCGGGGCTTCGTCGGATCGTTGCTCGTCCTCGGCCTCTACTTCCTGATCATGTACCGCTGCGTGGCCACGGCACGCGCCTCCCGTGATCGCCTCGGGATCCACCTGACCATGGGGGTCGTCTGCGTCTTGGGAGCCCAAGCCCTGCTCAACATCGGCGTGGTGGTCGGGCTGCTGCCGACGACCGGTGTCCCGCTGTCGCTCATGAGCTACGGCGGATCATCGCTGGTCAACACCCTGCTCTGCATCGGCCTGGTGCTGAACGTCTGGATGCACCGGCTGGTCAACTGAGGGGGCGCCGTGCGTCGGGAGATCCTGGTCGAGGGAGCGGCCGGCGAGACTCGGATCGCGGTTCTCGAGGACGATCTCCTGGCCGAGATGACCATCGAGCGTCCAGGGGACCGCGGCGTCGTCGGCAACATTTACAAAGGCCGTGTCCACAACGTGCTGCCAGGCATGCAGTCCGCCTTCGTCGACATCGGGCTGGAACGTGACGCCTTCCTGCACGTCGAAGACCTGAGCGGCCCCGCGCATGAAGAGGAGGCCCCGAGTGGCACCGACCGGGAGGGCGAGCCGCTTGGCGAGGCCGCGGCCGCTCGCCTGTCACAGACCGGCATCGAGGATTTCCTCCGCGAGGGGCAGGAGATCGTCGTGCAGGTCAGCAAGGACTCGATCACGCACAAAGGGGCACGCATCACCGCAGGCCTCTCGCTTCCCGGCCGCTTTCTCGTCTTCCTGCCGCACGTGCAGCACGTCGGGGTCTCGCGGCGTATCACCGATCCGGTGGAGCGCGAGCGCCTGAAAGCGGTGATCGAGGAACTCGTGAGGGACCAGGGCCTGCCGGGGGGGTTCATCGTGCGCACGGCAGGGGAGCGCGGGGCCGCGGCCGAGTTCCTCTCCGACGCCCGCTACCTGCACGGGCTGTGGGAGGAGATCCGGCGTCGAGCGGAGTCCTCCGCGGCACCCGCTCTCCTGCACCGCGAGGTCGGCGCCATGGCGAAGGTGCTGAGGGACGTCCTCGGCCGTGACGTGCAGCGGGTGCTGATCGACACGACGCCACTCCATCGCGAGGCGATGGAATTCGTCGGCCGGGTGCAGCCGGATCTGGTCTCGAAAATCCATCTGTATGCCGGAGCGGCACCGATCTTCGATGAGCACGGGGTGCAACCGCAACTGGATCGCGCCCTGCGGCCGCGGGCCTGGCTGAAGTCGGGCGGCTCCATCGTGATCAACCAGACCGAGGCCCTGGTCGCCATCGACGTGAACACGGGCAAATACGTTGGCAGGAGACGGCTCGAGGAGACGATCCTCAAGACGAACCTGGAGGCGGTGCGCGAGATCGTCCGGCAGATACGCCTGCGGGACCTCGGCGGCATCATCGTCATCGATTTCATCGACATGGAGGAGGCGGCCAGTCGACACGAGGTGATCCAGGCGCTCGAGAGCGAGCTGGAGAAGGATCGCTCCAGGAGTCGCATGCAGCCGATCAGCGAGTTCGGCCTGGTCGAGATCACCCGGCAACGCACGCGACGGAGCCTCGAGCGACTGATGTGCGCGCCGTGTCCATCCTGCGGCGGATCGGGCTTCATCCGATCACCCGACACAGTCTTCCACGATGTCCTGAGGGAAATCCGCCGGCAGCCGCGTTCCCTCCTCTCCGATGGGCCGATCGTGGTCCGGGTCCACCCCGAGGTCGCGGTCGTCCTGGAGGAACGCCGGCAGGGGTTCGAGGAGATCCTCGGGGCGCCGCTCGCGGCACGACTCGTGATCCGGGCCGACCCGAACCTGCTGCACTCCCAGTACAGCGTCGCGCCGGCGTGAAGCACCGGCGGCCGCCCGGGCTTCTAGGCCGCGGCGGGAAGATCGAGCAGGACGGTGGTTCCCAGCCCCGGGGAGCTGTCGACTCGGATTGTGCCGCCGTGCTCCTCGATGATCTTGCGCACGATCGCCATTCCGAGGCCGGTGCCGTTCGGCTTGCCGTGCGAGAAGAACGGCTCGAACACCCGCCGGCGAACCTCCTCCGGCATGCCACACCCCGAGTCGCGCAACGAAAGCCGCCAGCACGATTCGCGCCGCTGGCAGCGGATGTCGATCGAGCCTCCGCCGCCACGCAGAGCATCCAGCGAGTTGGCGAGAAGGTTGTGCAGCGCGCGCAGCATGCGGGGCGCGTCGACCGAAACGTAGGCCTTCTCATCCAGGTCGAGCGCCAGTCGAACGCCGCCTTGCTGCAGGCGGGGCTCGAGCGGGGTGACCGTCTGTCGCACCAGCTCGGTGATCTTGACCGGGGCACGCTGCAGTGGCGGGGCCTCTCTGGAGAATTGCAGCAGATCACCGGTCAAGCCGCTCAGACGGTCGGCCTCGGCGATGATCGTCGCCAGGTGAGGTCGGGCCGGCTCTCCTTCGGGGGAGCGCTCCAACAGGAGCTCCGCCAGGCCGCGAATCGACGTGAGGGGGCTCCGCAAGTCATGCACGATCGCCCGCGCCATCTGGCCGATCACGAGCGTGCGCTCACTCCGCAAACGCTCCTCCACGAGGCGGGTGTTCTGGATGGCGATCGCCGCCAGCCCCGCGAGCGCCTCCAGGAGCGGCAGGTCGGGCTGGTGATGGGGCAGGTGTCGCTTGCTGTCCAGGTAGACGACTCCGATGACGTCCCCTCGCACGGCGAGGGGCAGGCACAGGATCGCCTGCAGCCGCAGCCGGGCGATGCTCTCGGTCACCGGTCGGCCCGACTCGTCGGTCAGTCGATCGCGGTAGATCGGGCGGCCACTCCTCGCGACCTCTTCGGCGACCGACAGGCTGACCTGGACTCCGCTGGGCGTCTCGCCCGTCCCGCGCGTCCAGGGGATCAATCGGTCGGAGTCACTCAGGAAGAGATAGCCTCGCTCGGCCCCGGAGAAGCGGACCGCCCCCTCCAGGACACGGTCGAGCACCTCGTCGAGCGCCAGCGACGCGGTGATGGTGCGGGCGATCTCCATGAGGGTGATCAGGCGATCTCCGCGATCCTGGCCGCGCGCCTCCTCGATCAGGAAGCGCAGGGTGGAGGGGGCCGAGGCGCCCAGGTCGATCCGCGCGCCGTGACCCAGGGGCGCGCCGCCTGTCGGGAGCGGAGCCCCGTTGAGGTGCACGGGCGGTGCCGCCGGCTCCGGTACGAGGTGGTAGGCCCCGCCCAGAAGAACGATCGTGACGTGGTGAGGTGCGATCCCCGCGCCCGCGATCGAGAGGTCCGAGGAGGGATCGGATCCGATCGCAAAGGGGGTTCTCTCGACGGGGACGATGCGCGTGAGTCCCTCCCTGGTGGCGATTTCCAGGCGAACGATCGGGCGGGACACGGGGCACCCTCCGGGCGGAGCAGTCCGCTCCGGAATATGGGGTCGAAGGAGCCGGGGAGCAAACCTCGCCCGCGGCGGGAATTTGACGCGCCGGCCGGCAGGGTGGCGCGCCCGGCGCTTCGAGCGCTCGGCTCAGCGTGTCAGCTCCGCGAGGCGCGTCGCCGGCCATGATCGCGGAGAGCCAGGCGAGCCTGCCTTCGTCGTCTCGCCTCGCGTTGGCGGCGTCGCCCTTCCCGGCCAGCCGGCAGGAGCCCCGGGACGGGGGTGGGGTGACCCGTCGAGTTCAGGGCCACCATGGTCACGAACGCACTGCAGCAATGCGCCTGGAGTCCGGACAGCGGGTCCTCGGAAACCACACGAACGCCGACCTCCATCGAGGTGTGGAATGCCGCGTTCACCAGGGCGTACAGCTTGAGGATGTGACCCAGCTTGACCGGAGCGCGGAAGATGAGCGAATCGACCGACGCCGTGACGACGTTGGCGCGGCAGTGACGCACGGCGGCGATGGCGGCGGCCTTGTCGATGAGGGCCATGACCCGCCCGCCCCAGGCATGCCCGTATTGGTTGGTGTCCTCCGGCAGGACCACCTCGGTCATCTCGACGCGCGATTCTTCGGCCGGCTTGAGCGATGATCGAGTCTGCATGCGGCGGCCATCCCCTCTGATAGAATGAACAACTCCGCGCGCGGCGGAGGGTATCACACGGGCTGGTGAAGCGGCGCGCTCGCGCCGTCGCCGGCCGCCGCGGGAGGGATGCATGACGTTGCGGCGGACGATGGCCCTGCTGATCCTGGCCTGCGTCCTGATGGTTCTCGTCGGGACGGCTCTCTTCATCCTGACCGTGCGCTCGGGCCCGAGCATCCAGCGGGGGGCGGTGCTGACGGTGACTCTGGGCGGCGACCTGCCGGAGGAGGCGTCGCCCTCGATCCTCGGGCGACTCTTCTCGGTCGAGCAGAGGACCTTCGCGGATCTCGTGGATCTCTTCAGGCGCGCCGCAGCCGACGACCGCGTGCAGGCCATCGTGGCGCGCGTCACGCTGAACGATCTCGGGTGGGCCCGGCTCCAGGAGTTGAGGGACGCCATGGAGGAGTTCACGGAGAGTGGCAAGACCCTGGCCTGTCACGCCGAGATCCTGACGACCCGGGAGTATTTCCTGGCCAGCGCCTGTGGCACGCTCGATCTGCCGCCGAGCGGCATCTTCGCGGCGCCCGGTATCGCGGCCCAGGTCGAGTTCTACAAAGGGGCGCTGAGCAAGATCGGCATCGAGGCCGACATCGAGCACGTGGGGGCCTACAAGAGCGCGGCCGAGCCCCTGACCCGGGAGGGGATGTCCTCGCCGGCCCGCGAGCAGCTCGACGCCATCCTCGACGCCGTGTACGGCGTGATACTGGATGGCGTGGCTGAGGATCGGGGGCTGGGAAGGGATCACGTGCGTGCGCTCCTCGATCGGGGGCTCCTCTCCCCGGATCAGGCTCGGGAGGGCGGTCTTGTCGATGACCTGAGCTACTACGACGAGGTCCTGGATGAGGTCAAGGAAGCGGTCGAGGGAGGGGCGCACGAGGTGGACGAGGACGACTACCTGCGCGACGTGCGTGCCCGGCGGCGCCCGGGCCGGGAGCGGATCGCGGTCGTCTACGCCACGGGCACGATCGTCGACGGGGAGAGCGAGCAGAGCGGTCTGATGGGGAGGATGCTGGGGTCGGACACGCTCGTCGAGGCGCTCAAGGAGGCGCGCGAGGACCGGGCGGTCAAGGCGGTGGTCCTGCGCATCGACAGCCCCGGAGGTTCGGCCCCGGCCTCGGACGCCATCTGGCGCGAGGCGCGACGGCTGCGCAGCGGGAAACCGCTCGTGGTCTCCATGGGCGATGTGGCGGCGTCGGGAGGCTACTGGATCGCGCTGGGCGCGGACGCCATCGTGGCTCAGCCGCTCACGATCACCGGGTCGATCGGCGTCGTGGGTGGAAAGTTCTACGTCAAGCCGTTCTACGACTGGATCGGTCTGACCAAACAGATACTCAAGCGGGGACGCAACGCGGACCTGTTCACGGATTACAGCCGATTCACCGAAGAGCAACGCAGCCTGGTGCGCCTCAGCATGACGTCTCTCTACCGCCAGTTCCTCGCCCGGGCGGCCGAGGCGCGCAAGAAGAGCGTGACCGAGATCGACCACCTCGGACAGGGAAGGGTCTGGACCGGCAGTCAGGGGGTCCAGAACGGGCTCGTGGACGATCTGGGGGGCCTCGCCGAGGCCATCGCCCTGGCGCGTGAGATGGCGCACCTTCCCGAAGGCAGGCAGGTCGGCATCGACATCTACCCGAAGCGCCACGGCCTGCTGAAGGAGCTCGCCGCCTTCGATCTCGTCCTGTCGCGCGTCGCCGCCCCCGACCCGGCGCGTGAGGCCCGCCTGGCCGATCGCCTGCTGCGCGAGCAGGCCCTGGCCCTGATGCCGTTCCGACTCACAATCCACTGATTCGCCCCGCGGCGCCGCGCTTGACAGACGCGCCGGGGGAATGGTAGTGTGTCTTTCGTAGTTGAGACTGAGTCGCAATCACAATCGAGGTGCGGGCGTGACGTTGCGCAGCGTGCTGACAAGAGCCTGGCGGGTGGACCCGGTGCTGCTGCTGACCGTGGCCGTTGTGTCCGCGGGCGGGGCCGTCGCCGAGGCGCCGCGGGCCGCTGCCTCGGCGAGCGCCCGGGCGCGTTTCCTGATGGGAACGCGATTGTCGATCGAGACGTCGGAGCCTGCGCCGGAGGCGGCCTTCGAGTCCGCTTTCGAAGAGGTGGCCCGGTTGGAGCAGGTGCTGAGCAACTGGCGGAACACGAGCGAAGTGGCGCGGCTCAACCACGAGGCGGCGGCGCGGGCATTCGTCGCCTCACCCGACCTGTTCGCGTCGCTGGAGGCGGCGTTGCGCTGGGCCGCGGTGACCGACGGCGCCTTCGATCCCACGGTCGAGCCCCTGGTACGGGCGCTCCGAGTGCGCGATCCGGAAGGAGACTTGCCGGGGGAACACCGCCCAGACGACGCGGGTGAGCCGTCCGGCCAGGCACCGGTCGGCTGGCGCCACGTGCGGCTCGGAAGCGATGGGAAGACGGTGCGCTTCGACCGCCGAGGAGTGGGTGTCGATTTCGGTGGGATCGGCAAGGGGATCGCCCTCGACGCGGCCGCTCGCGTCCTCGCAGAGCATGGCGTGAAGAGCGCCCTGCTCGATTTCGGAGGACAGCTGCTGGCGACCGGGAAGACCGCCGCCGGAACCGGCTGGCGGGTCGGGATCGCCGATCCCGAGGAGCGGGACCGCGCGGTGGCGACGCTGCGACTCGAAAGCGGCTCGATCGCCACCTCGGGGAACAGCGAGCGTGCCACGCGCGACGCCTCCGGGACGACGGTGGGCCACATCATCGATCCGGCGAGGCGGGCCCCGGCCGCGTTCGCGGGTGCGGTCACGGTGCTGTCCGGGGACGCCACCGCCGCAGATGCCTTGTCGACCGCATTGTTCGTGATGGGGCCCGAGCGGGGTGTCGCGTGGGGCGAAGCGCGCGGGATTGCGGTCCTGTACCTCCGGCGCCGCCCCGACGGGACGCTGGAGCGCAAGGCGACGAGGTCCTTCGACACGGCGGCCGCGGATCGCCGCGGGCCAGGGGAGGTGGGGCATGGGAATTGAGAGGAGGGCGGGGTGGGGGGGCGGGGCGCCGTCGCGGAGCCGGAGAGCCCTGGGGGGCTGTCTGGCGCTTGTCCTGTGGGGGGCATCGAGCCTGGACCCCGGGTCCTTGAGCGCCGCCGAGGGCGAAGCGGGGCCGCTTGCGAACGCCGCCGGCGGCGGCGCGGCCAACCCGGCGCCGAGCGGTGCCGAGAGCAGGGACCTGGAGCGTCGGGTCGCAGAGCTCGAGGCGCTGGTCGCCAGGCTGCAGGCCGAGCTGGAGCGGCTGCGCGCCGTCGGAGCGGCCGGGGGGACGGGCGAAAGCGCCGGTCCCGCCGAGCTCGAGCGGCGGATCGAGGCCCTGGCGCTCGAGATCGAGCGGCTCCGCATCGGCGAGGCGGCGGCTCCCCATCAGGGGGAGCCGGTCCCGGGGTTCGGTCCCGCCGCTTCGAAGGTCTACCGAGCCCGCAAGGGGGTCTCGATCGGCGGCTACGGCGAGGCGCTCTATCAGAACTTCGACGACCGGACGGACGACGGTCAGCCCTCGGGCGCGACCGCCGAGGCCGATCTCGAGCGCGCCGTCTTCTACTTAGGCTACAAGTTCAACGACCGCCTCCTGTTCAACTCCGAGCTCGAATTCGAGCATGCCGTCGCCGGCGAGGGAGAGAAGGGTGAGGTGGCGGTGGAGTTCGCCTACGTCGACTTCAAGGCGACCCGGTCGTTCGGCGCCCGAGGGGGGCTGCTGCTCGTTCCAGTCGGCTTTCTCAACGAGATGCACGAGCCGCCGATTTTTCATGGGGCCAGGCGCCCGGAGGTCGAGCGCGTCATTATTCCGGCCACCTGGAGTGAGATCGGGTTCGGTGTGTACGGCGATCCCGGACCGATATCCTACCGGGCCTACCTGGTGACCAGCCTCGACGCCGGCGGCTTTTCGGCGGCGCAAGGGATCCGGGAGGGGCGCCAGGAGGGGGCGGAGGCCAAAGCGGCCGACCTGGCGGTCACCGCCCGCGTGGATTACTCTCCGGTGCCCGGCCTGATTCTCGGGGCTTCGGTCTTCACAGGCAAGACGGGCCAGGACGATCCGTCGCTCGGGCGGGCGCGGGTCACTCTGTGGGACACCCACGCCGAATGGAACTGGCGGGGGTTTCACCTGCGCGGTCTCTACACCCGGGTCGGTCTCGGCGACGCGGACCGTGTGAGCCTGGCGGTCGGTGAGGCGGTGGGGCAGCGTCTGGCCGGGTGGTACGGTGAAGTCGCTTACAACCTCTTGGCGCCGAAGAAAGATACCGAGCAGGAGCTGAGCCCCTTCTGCCGCTATGAGAGCCTGAACACGCAGGCGCGGGTCGCCTCCGGTTTCACCGCGGACCCTGGGAACGATCGGCGCGTGACGACCTGTGGCCTGACCTACAAGCCGATCCCGAACATCGCCATCAAAGTTGACGCGCAGAACCTCAGCAATCGGTCCGGAAGCGCCGTCGACCAGGTCAACGTCGCCCTGGGTTATCTCTTCTGATGCGGACTCTCGCGCCTCGGGCCGTCCTGGCCCTCCTCATGACGCTTCTTCTCCCGGCTCCGTCGGCGCAGGGTCGGGTCTATATGACGCAGCGGCAGGCACTCGAACAGGCCTTCCCGCAGCCGGCTCAGGTCTCGAGGCGCACCCTCTACCTCGACGCCGATCAGGTGCACCGGGTAGCAACCGAGGCCGGAGCCCCTGTCGAGAATCGGGTCGTGGCGTACTACATCGGCACGCGCGACGGAAAGCCGGCCGGCTGCGCCTACTTCGACACGCACCTGGTCCGCACCCTGCCGGAGACGATCATGGTGGTCGTGGCGCCCGATGGACGGATCGAGCGCATCGACATCCTGTCGTTCGAGGAGCCGGAGGATTACCTGCCGAACCGGCGTTGGCTGCAGCAATTTCCAGGGCGGCTTCTGGATGACGACCTTTCCCTCAAGCAGGGGATCCATCCCCTGGCCGGGGCGACCCTCTCGGCGCGGGCGATCACCCAGGCGGTGCGCCGCGTGCTGGCGCTTCACCGGCTGTTCGTCGCCCCGTCGTCCACTGGCGCGGGGGGCGCGGGGCGGGAGCCGGGCGGGGCACAAAGGTGAGTCTCTTCGAGAAGATCCTGCTGAACCTGGCGACGGGCCTGGCCGCGTTGAGTGGATTCGTCTACCTCGTCATGAAGTACTTCATGACGAGCGACGATCCGTTCTCCGTCTTGCATCATCCCTGGCAGCCCTACGCCCTGGCGCTGCACGTCCTCGTCGGCCCGGCGGCGGTCTTCGCCCTCGGTCTCATCACCCGCGGGCACATTCTCGATCGCCT
>DASTNM010000349.1:0-4807 GCA_035762745.1 Candidatus Polarisedimenticolia bacterium | reverse complement strand
CCGGCTCGACCACGCCGGCGCGCAGGATCTTGAGGGCCACCTCTCTGTCGGCCTGGAAGGTGTCGCGGACGAGAAGGACCGAGCCCATCCCCCCCTCACCAAGAGACCGGAGAGGGAGATAGCGCTTGTTGATCAGATTGTGTTCTGTGGACGGCATCGGGGCGCTTACCTTCCCCCGGGCGGGGGACCCCCGATGGAGCCTGCCTGGGACTACCTTGAACCCCCCCGGGCCGACGCCCCGAAAAGTACCACTAATCCCTTGAGGCGGCAACGCTTTCTGCTGCTTTTTGGGACCTTTGTCGGGGGCCTGGACCGGGCGGGGAGCGGGGCTCGGCCCTGCGCCCAGGAGGTGGGGGGGGCTGGGAGGGGCGGAAGGCGCCGGGCGACCGGCCGGTGCTCTCTTGTCCTGTTGCTTCCTGCCGCGGGGCATACTAGTTGACCGGCACGTTGCGCCGCCCCGTGAACCTCTGGTACCCCTCGGGATCGCCGCCGGGGCGTGGTCGGCGCGAGAACTTGACCTCGTACATGCGGGCGTCGGCCACGGCGATCAGGGCGTCGAAGCTCTTTCCATCCTCCGGGAACGACGCCGATCCCATGCTGACCGAGATGCGCACCGAGCGGCCCCCCTGAACCGTGAATTTCTGCGCCTCGATCGCCCGTTGAATCCGCCCCTCGACCTTGCCGATCCCCTGGCGACCGACGCCCGGGACGGTGACGATGAACTCGTCCCCCGCGTATCTCACGCAGGTGTCGCATCCGCGCATCTGGCTGCGAATGGCGCGCGCCAGGCCGCGCAGGATCCGGTCGCCGGCCGGATGACCGTGACGGTCGTTGACGTCCTTGAAGTTGTTGACGTCGAGCTCGATGATGCTGAGCGGCACCTGCTGGCGCACGGCCCGGCTCATCTCCTCCTCGAAGCTGACGAACAGGTAGCGGGCGTTGGGCAGGTTCGTGAGCGGATCGGTCAGGGCGCTCGCATGCGTCTTCTCGTACAGGATGGCGTTCTTGACGGCGCTGGTGACATGCTTGGCGATGACGGAAAGAATGCGGAGGTGGTCCTCCTCGTAGGTCTGCCCGGGCCGGTCGTAAAGCGCCAGCACACCCAGCACGCCGTCCCCGTCGAGAAGCGGCGCCACGATGGCGTTCTCCAGCCGCTCGATCGTGCCGCGCGCAAGAAGCTCTTCGAGGTCGGAGCGCGCCCCCTCGCGCCGCACCGGCTCCTTGTGGGCCTGCCCGTGGATCGGCATCCGGTGCACGGCCGCCCAGCCGCTCATCCTCTCCCCCAGCCGGATCTCGTGGTCGGAGAGGCGCGCGGCATCGTGTCCATGGACAAAGCGGGCCTTCAGGACTTTGCGCTCCGGCTCGAGAAGGTAGAGGACGAGGCAGCGGTAGTGCAGCAGTCCGGCGATCTTGCTCGCCATGAACCCCAACGCCTCCTCGAGATTCAGGCTCTTGGCGATGCTCTGGGCGATCTCGTAGAGGGCGTAGAGCTCGCGGTGGGCCGAGGAGATGTTCTCCATGATCGAACGGCGCAGGTCGTTGGTGTCCCGACTGTAGCGGTCGCCGTCGCGGCTGGCCTTTCTCTTGTCGGGCGCGGTCCAGGTCTCGCGGGTCCGATTGATCTGGTTCGCCAGCCCCTCCATGCGGTCGAGATTCTCGGTCAGCGCCTGCACGACTTTGGGGTCGTAGAACGTCCCCGCCTCGCTCTGGACGTACTTGAGCGCCTCCTCCTTCGTGAGCGGCTTGCGGTAGGGGCGGTCGGAGGTGAGGGCGTCGAAGCAATCGACCACCGACAGGATGCGTGCCGCGAGCGGGATCTCCTCTCCCTTGAGACGGTCGGGGTAGCCGGTCCCGTCGAACTTCTCGTGGTGCGAACGCACGACGCTCGCCAGCGGGAAGGGGAAGTGGACCGTCTCGAGGATCTCGGCCCCGATGCGGGGGTGGATCGACATCTTCTCGAACTCGTCGCGCGTCAGCTTCCCGGGCTTGCAGAGGATGTGCTCCGGCACCGCCAGCTTGCCGATGTCGTGCAGGAGCGACCCGGCCTTGAGAGCCTCCACCTCGGCCTCCGACAGCCCCATGATCCTTCCCAGCTCGACCGCGAAGGTCTGGACCCGGCGGATGTGGCGCTGCGTCGTCCGGTCCTTGGCGTCGATCGCCAGGGCCATCGCCTCGATGACCGAGAGGTAGAGGTCAGCCATCTGCTTGCCATGCCGGCGCTCCTGGCCGAGCCTCTCGGCGTAGAGCCTGAGGGAAAAGTAGAGCATGTAGAGGGCGGGCACCGCCAGCAGCACGATCCAGGGGCCGAAGCGCTGCAGGCCGAAGGTGAGCGAGGTGGCGAGGACGGCGCCGGCCAGATAAGCCGGCGCGGTCCAGAGGAAGTTGGCGGTCCAGTTCTTCACGAAGGCGATCCCGTCGGTGAGGCTGATGGCGGCCGCGATCAGCAGGCTGTTGACCACGAAGTAGGTCGTGGCCGACATCAAGAGAGGCAGCCACTGCAGGGCGACGTCGGGTGCTCCGGGCCGGCCGCCGGTGAGGTGGAAGACCACCCCAGTGGCGACCGAGGCCAGGGCGAGGACCGCCGCGTTGAACAGCAGACGGTAAAGCGGCGCCCTCTGGCGCCGGCGGAAGGCCGAGGCGGTCACGGCGGCGGCGCCGGCGGCGACGGCCGCCGCGAGGGTGCCGAAGAGCATCAGCGTGGCGAAGACGAACGTGAAGGCGATTGAGACGCTGCCGAAGACCGGCAGGGGGATGCGGAACGGCGCCGCGGAGGCGGTGACGACGATGGCGATCACCAGGGGCCAGGGGGAGGTCGGGCGGGGCGCGAGCGCCCACGCGGCCGTGACGGCCGCCAGACCGGCCGCGTAGACCGCAAGGATGTAGAACTGGGCCGTTCGGCTCAGGTTGGACACAGTCTTCAAGATCGTGTCGGGGTCGGAAGGAGTCCATTTCAAATTGGTGATCGGCGGCGAATCGACCGAAGGTGTCGCCGTCGTGAGCGCGCGGCGGTGCCCCGATCTGGATGCGTGCAGCCGGGTGCTATACTCGAAAGACCCGCCGGGCGGCCGTTCCGCACGCCCGAGGAGAGTGAGCGTGCCGACCCGATCCAGGAGACGACCCGAGGTTCCGCCGCGGCCCGCCGGGGGCTTGTCAGCCGGCCCGCGCGGCGGTGAGCCTCCGTCGGCCCCGCCCGCTGCCACGGGCTCGCGACGCGTCCTGAACCGCGCCCTCGCGACCGCCGCCCTCGGGACGCTTCTGCTGGGTCTCGCCGTGCCGCGCGTCCTCGTGCAGGTCGGAGCGGGTTCCCGGGTCTTCCGCGTCGCACCCGCCCGGGGAGAGGCGGAGCGGCTCGGGCCCGGGTGGCACCTCGTCATTCCGCCGTTTCGGCGCGTCGTGCGTCTCACGGAAGGTCCCATTCACGAGTCGGGGACGATCCCGGTGCAGTCGCGCGAGGGGGCCGCGTTCGCCGTCCCGTTCGAAATCAGCGCGGAGGTCGACGACGCCCCTCTCGCGGCGCTCCTGGCACGTTCGGCGTCGGCCCGTCGTCGGCCCGGAGCGATCCTGGGCGCGGCGGCCTCCGATGCCGTCACCTCCTGGAGCCGCGCTGTCTCGGGTGAGGGGCTCGTCCTGTTCGAGGGAGAGCGCCAGGTCGAGGAGGCCATCCGTCGGGCGCTCGAGACGCAGGGCTTCAGCCGCGTCACCGTCCAACTCGGACGCCTGCAGGGGCCGGCCGATCTCCTCGCGTCCGTCGGCTCGCAGGCTCTGCGCGAACGGACCGTGAAGACCGGAACGAAGATCGCCATCCTCGGTCTCGATGGGGCCGACTGGGAGATCATCGATCCTCTGATCGCGCAGGGCCGGCTTCCGAACCTGGCGCGCCTGAAGGCGCGCGGGGCCTGGGGGAACATGAAATCGATGTACCCCATGCTGTCGCCGCTTCTGTGGACGAGCGTGGCCACCGGAAAGCCTCCCGAGGATCACGGCATCATCGACTTCCTGGCCAAGGACGCCAGGACCGGCCAGGAGGTGCCGGTCACCAGCCGCTGGAGGAAGGTCAAGGCGCTGTGGAACATCTTCTCGGACGCGGGCGTCGACTCGGCATTCGTCGCCTGGTGGGCCACCTGGCCGGCGGAGGAGGTGCGCGGTCACATGGTCTCCGACCGGGTCGCCTACAGCCTCTTCGGCTACCAGGCGGGTGCGGGAGACCGGGCGGGCGCCACCTGGCCGCCCGAGTACTACCGCGCCATCCGGCCCGAGATCGTCGACGACGCGCTCATTCCATTCGCGGAGGTGCGGCGGTTCGCCGACATCACGGCGGAGGAGTTCGCCGGCTTTCGGGGCCAGATCCTCGACAACCCGAAGACGGCCTACCGCCTGCCGGTCAATCACCTGACCAGGATCCTGGCCAGCCAGCGGTCGTATCAGGCGATCGGGCTCGACCTCTTGAGACGTGGACAGCCGGATCTCTTCTCGATCTACTACCAGGGGATTGACGAGGTCTGCCATCGATTCGCGCACTACATGCCGCCGAAGATGGCGATGGTCAGCGAGGGTGAGTACGCCAGGTACCACGACGCGGTCTTCGCCTATTACCGTTTCCAGGACGCGCTTCTGGGGGAGGTGGTCAGGACTCTGTCCCCCGACACGACGATCATCGTCCTGTCGGACCACGGCTTCCGCAACGGCAGTGACCGTCCCCCGAACGACCCACCCTTCATCGAGGGGAAGCCCGGGCTGTGGCATCGCCGGTACGGAATTCTGATTCTCTCCGGGCCGGCGATTCACCCCGGCCGCCTCGATACGGCGA
>DASTNM010000348.1:0-8844 GCA_035762745.1 Candidatus Polarisedimenticolia bacterium | reverse complement strand
ACGACATGCAGCAGAAGGCGGAATCGATGGCGAGCGCCTTCGAAACCGGCGCGAAGGATGTCGACATCGCGCAGGTCATGGTGGAAGTGCAGAAGGCGAGCCTCGCGTTCCGCGCGATGACCGAAGTGCGCAACAAGCTGGTCGATGCCTACCGCGAGATCATGCGGATGGGAGCCTGAGCCATGGCCGGACTCTTCGACAGTCTCAAGAACGCCGCGGAGCGCCTGAGCACCGGTCAGAAGATCCGTCTGCTCCTGGCCGCCGCGGCCACCATGGGCGTGGTCTACGGCATCAGCGAGTATGCCACCCGCGTCCGCTACGCCGTGCTCTTCACGGGGATGGCGCGCGAGGACGCCGCCCCGATCCTCACCGCCCTCAAGGAGAAGCGCGTGCCGTACCGTCTGGGGGAGGCCGGCGCGACCATCGAGGTGCCGGTGGAGCGCGTCGACGAGATGCGCATGGAGCTGGCCGGCGAGGGGCTGCCCCGCGGCGGCGGCATCGGCTTCGAGATCTTCGACAAGCCCTCCTTCGGGCTGTCGGACTTCGTGCAGAACGTCAACTACCGCCGCGCCCTGGAGCGCGAGCTGGGGCGCACCATCCAGTCGATCGACGCCGTGGAGTCGGCGCGCGTCCATCTGGCGCTGCCGCACGAGAGCGTGTTCGCCGGCGAGCGCAAGGATCCGAGCGCCTCGGTGGTCCTGCGCCTCAAGGGGAACCGCGTCCCCTCCGCCGGCAACGTGCGCGCCATCACGCACCTCGTGGCGAGCGGCGTCGAAGGACTCGACCCGTCGCGCGTCAGCGTCGTCGACAGCA
This sequence comes from Candidatus Polarisedimenticolia bacterium, assembly GCA_035762745.1. Classification (GTDB taxonomy): domain Bacteria; phylum Acidobacteriota; class Polarisedimenticolia; order Gp22-AA2; family Gp22-AA2; genus DASTNM01. The sequence goes on along the minus strand of DASTNM010000348.1, from coordinate 8,031 downwards.
ACGGCCGCATGCTGTCGGAAGGCTCGCCCGACGGCGACGACGTCTCCGAGGCGAGCGGCGAGGCCGAGCGCACCCTGGAGGGTCACCTGGAATCGACCCTGGTCTCGATCCTCGAGCCGCTGGTGGGGGTCGGCAAGGCCCGGGCGCGCGCCAGGGTCGAGCTCAACATGACGCGCGTGCAGCGGGTGCAGGAGACCTACGATCCCGACGGCGCCGTGGTGCGCAGCGAGCAGAAGAGCAAGTCGAAAAGCGCGGCGGGGGGGGCGGGCGGTGTTCCAGGGACCACCTCGAACCTGCCGGGGCAGTCGCCGGTGAGCGCCGCGGGTGCCGCGGGCGGCGAGGACTCCCAGTCGAGCACCACGAACTTCGAGATCAACAAGACGGTCGCCACCATCACCGAGCCGGTCGGCGGTCTGAAGCGCCAGTCGGTGGCGGTGGTGGTCGACAACGCGGCGGGGGCGCCGGGCCCGGACGGCAAGCCGGAGAAGGGGACGGCCCCGAGAAGCGAAGAGGAGATGCGCAAGATCACCGAGCTGGTGCGGGCGGCGGCCGGAATCGACGAGGCGCGCGGCGACATCCTGATCGTGCAGAACATCCCGTTCGGGGAGAGCGCCCCGCCCGTTGCCCCCGAGCCCGAGGACCGCTGGCTCCTCTGGATCCAGATCGCCCGCTACGCCGCGCTGCCGATCGCGGTGCTGCTGCTGGTGCTGCTGGTGATCCGGCCGGGGATCGCGGCGCTGCGCGGCCTGCAGGGGGCCGGCGCCGGGGGGGCGGCCGGCGGACCGCCGACCGTCGGCGAGATGCAGGCGAAGCTGGCGCGGGGGATGGCGGCCGGCGACGGTGCGACCGCAGGCCTGAGGCGCAAGCTGATCGAGGCGGCCGGCCAGGAGCCGCAGGCGGCCGCCATCGTGCTGCGCGGCTGGCTCGGCGATCGACACTCGTAGAAGGGAGGGACGCCGATGCCTTCAGGTCCCGAGCTGACCGGAATGCGCAAGGCCGCCGTGCTGATGATCCTCCTTGGCGAGGAGGTGGCCGGCAAGCTGATCAAGCACCTGTCTCCGGAGCAGGCCGCCCGCATCGCCCGCGAGGTGGCGACGCTCGGCCCGATCGATCCGCAGCTCGCGGACGGCGTCCTGCAGGATTACTTCAGCGAGGCGCTCCGCCCCGAGGAGAGAAGCGGCGGGGCCGAGTTCGCCCGCCGGCTTCTGGCGCGCGCCGTCCCGGCCGACCAGGTCGACCGCCTCCTCGGCGTGCAGGATCCGACCGCGCAGTTCCTCAAGCCGGTCCTGGAAGCCCCCTCCGGGTTCCTGGCGGGTGCTCTGGCCCAGGAGCAGCCGCAGGCCGCGGCGCTGATCCTGCTGAACCTGCCCCCCGAGCGCTCGGCCGGGGTACTGCGCTCCATGCCGGCGGCGGCGCAGGGGGAGGTGCTCCTGCGCATGGCGAGCCTCCGACGCGTGCGCGGCGGGATGCTGGGGGAGATCGCCTCGTCGCTGGGTCAACGGCTGCAGGCTGGAGAGCAGGAACCGGCCAAGGAGGCGGCGGAGCAGGGGAGCCTCGACGGCACGGCCGCGGTGCTCTCGGCGCTCAACCGCAACGAAATGCGGCGGCTCCTCGAGGAGCTGAAGGGGAAGGACGCCGAGCGGGCGGCGGCGCTGCACGAGAAGATCTTCACGTTCGACTCGCTGGCGCTGGCCGACGGCCGCGGCATCCAGGAGATGCTGCGCCGCATCGACACCAAGAAGCTGGCGATCGCCCTGCGCGACGCCGGCGCGGCCGTGAGCGACAAGATCATGGGCAACATGTCGGAGCGCGCCGCCGGCATGCTGCGCGACGAGATCGAGGTGATGGGCAAGGGACGGCCCGAGGAGCAGCAGGCGGCCCGCAAGGAGATCCTCGCCCTGGCCCTCGAGCTGGAGCAGGCGGGGACGCTGACCTTCGGCGAGGAGGGCGGGAATGTCTGAGACGGGCCGGCGCCGGCGCCTCCTGGCGCATGCCGAGACGGAGGTGCGTCCGTTCATCCCGGTCGGCCTGGCGGGGACGGGCACCGACCCGGTGGCCCTGGCCCTGGCGCAGGCGCGCGAACAGGGGCTGGCGGAGGGGCGCCGACAGGCGGCCGTCGTCTTCGATCAGGAGGTGGCCGAGCAGCGCCGGCGCATGGCCGAGTCGCTGGCCGCCATCGCCGGGCTGGAGTCGAGACTGATCCGCGAGAAGGAGGCGGTGCTGCTGCGCATCGCGCTCGAGGTCGGCTCGCGCATCGCGCGCGAGCGGATCGAGGCGGGCGATCCGGTGGCGGTGCGCGCCCTCAAGGAGGCGCTCGACGCCCTGCCGACAACCCTCAAGCTGCGCGTGCGGCTGCATCCCGCGGACCTGGCCGCGGTCGAGAGCGAGCTGGTCGGCGAGATCTCGCGCGGCCACCTGGAGCTTCTGCCCGACGAGACGGTGCAGCCCGGCGGCTGCATCCTGAGCGGCGCCGGCGGCACGGTCGACGCCACGCTCGACGCGGTGACCGAGGCGATCCACGCCGCCGCTCTGGGCGGGCCGGAGGAATCGTGACCGGCGAGGAGATCGACCTGGAGGGGACCTTGAGCCGCATCCGCGCGGCCCGGGCGCACCGGCTGGAAGGCGTCGTGGTGCGGGTCATCGGCCTGGCGGTCGAGTCGCAGGGACCGCCGTGCGCCATCGGCGAGGAGTGCCTCCTGCTGGCGGCGGACGGAGCCCTCCTGTCGCGCGCCCAGGTGGTCGGCTTCTCGGGGCACCGCGTGTTCGCCATGCCGATCGACCGCGTGCAGGGGCTGTCGGTCGGATCGCGCATCGTCGCTCTCGGCCGCCGGCCGACGGTCGGCGTCGGCGAGCACCTCCTCGGCCGCATCCTGGACGCCGACGGCCGCCCCCTGGAAGGGCCCCGCCTCGGAGAGCCGGCCGGCCGCTACCCCCTGGAGGCGGTGCCACCCCCGGCCCTCCAGCGCCAGAGGATCCGCGAGCCGTTCGTCACCGGCGTGCGCTCGATCGACGCGCTGATGACCCTGGGGCGCGGCCAGCGCCTGGGGATCTTCGCCGGCAGCGGGGTCGGCAAGAGCGCGCTCCTGGGAATGATCGCCCGGCACGCCCGGGCCGACGTGGCGGTGATCGCCCTGGTGGGGGAGCGCGGCCGCGAGGTGCGCGATTTCCTCGAGGAGGACCTCGGGGTCGAAGGCCTGCGTCACTCGGTCGTCTATGTGGCCACCTCGGACGAGCCGCCGCTGCGGCGCATCCGCTGCGCCCTGGCGGCCACCGCCGCGGCGGAGTATTTCCGCGATCACGGCCGCCAGGTCGTGCTGCTGATGGACTCGATCACCCGTGTGGCGATGGCCCAGAGGGAGATCGGGCTGTCGATGGGAGAGCCCCCCTCGACCAAGGGGTATCCGCCCTCGGTCTTCTCGCTGCTGCCGCGTCTCCTCGAGCGCGCCGGGGCGATCCAGAATGGGGGCGGCATCACCGGGCTGTACTCGGTCTACGTCGAAGGGGACGACCTGAACGACCCGATCGCCGACGCCGCCCGCAGCCTGCTCGACGGGCACGTCGTGCTGAGCCGCGACCTGGCGGCGCGGGCCCACTACCCGGCGATCGATGTCCTCGGGAGCATCAGCCGGCTGATGCCGCACGTCACCTCCCCGGATCACCTCGCCGCGGCGACCTCGCTGCGCGCCCGCATGGCCGCTCTGCGCGACGCCGAGGACCTGGTGCTGCTCGGCGCCTACCGCGCCGGCAGCAACGCGGAGGTCGACGCGGCCCTGCGTGGACGGGACGCTCTGCGCGCTCTTCTGGTGCAACCGATCGAGGAGGGCTCCGACCTGGGCGCGACACAGTCCGCTCTGCAGCGGGCGCTGGCCGCCGGGTCGGGGGCCGCGGCATGAGACGCTTCGTCTTCCGCCTGGCCCGGCTGGAGCGGTTGCGGGCCGCCGAGAGGCGCGAGGCGCGCACCGTCCTGGCCGCGGCTCTCGGCGAGGCGGCGCGGCACGAGCGCGAGCGGCTGGCGGCCGAAGGGGCGGCGCGGGAGGCGGACGAGGCGAAGCTGCCGGAGGAGGCGCAGGGCGATCCCGAGGCGCTGCGGGGCCTCGCAGAATGGCGCGCGGGGTTGCGCCGCGTGGTGGCGGCGCGCCTGGCGCGCGAGCTGGAGGCGCTCAGGGAGGCGCAGCGGGCCGGGGAGGCGCACCAGGCGGCCAGCCGGACCCACCGCGTGCTGGAGATGCTGCACGCGCGGCGCCTGACGCTCTGGCGCGAGGAGGCCTCGCGGGAGGAGCAGCGGTTCCTGGACGAAATCCACCTGACGCGGATCGCCCGCGAGCGGAAGGACGAAAAGGAGGAGTGATGAGACGCCGAATGCTGCGCTGGTTCGTGGCGCTGGTCCTGGCGGCGAACGCCGCCGCCGCGGTCGGTTTCCTGTTCGGAGGCCTCCCGGTCTCCAGCGCCGGAGAGGAGCCGAAGCCCGCAGCGGAGAAAGCCCCACCGGTTCCGGAGGGACAAACCGCCGGCCCGTCCGAGGCGGCGCCGACGGCCGATGCGCTGCGACTCCTGGGGCAGGCGCTGGCGGAGCGTAAGGAGGAGCTCGATCGCCGCCAGACGCAGCTCGAGGAGACGCTGCGCGGTGCGGAGGTCCTCAAGCGGGCCGCCCTGGCCCAGGCCGCCGCCGGAGCGGCGCCCGATCAGCCGGCGTCTGTGCCGGCCCCGGGTTCGGACGCCGCGGGACCGACGGCGTCGCCGGCCCAGGCGGCGAAGCAGACGGCGCAGGAGGTGCCAAAGGACGCGGCGTTTCTCCGCCTGCAGCGCGCTTACGAGAACATGGAGCCCGACTCGGCCGCCAAGGCGCTCTCGGCCCTCGCCGGACTCGACCGCGAGGCGGTGGTGTCACTGCTGCTCGGCTGGAAGCCGCGCACCTCCGGCGCCGTGCTCGACGCGCTCAGCCAGACCAACCCCGCTCTCGCGGCCGACCTGTCGTACCGCATCTGGGCGCGCGGCGGCAAGGGAGCGTCCCCGGCGGCAAGGACCGGCCGCTGAGCGGGAGCCTCTCCGGCGCGCCGCCAGGATCCCGGGCCTGACCGGACGGTCGTCCCAAGATCGTGCGTGGCACACCCCTTGCTGAGTTCCGCTCCGGGGGTCTCTCCATGCTGCGCTGGCTCTCGATCGCGCGACTCATGCCGCACCGGCCATCATCACCGGCGGAGGTGAGCGCGGGGCTGCAACGCCACGGCGTCACGCCGTCGGCCTGGCAATTCAGTCTCGGCCGGGCTCTCGAGGGGGCCGGCCTGGCGTCTCCCGTCCCGGGCCGGCCGACCGGCGCCGTGACGCCTGATCCGGTCCCCGCGACCAGACCCGAGCCATCCGCCGCGCCCGCGAAGAGGCGCTCCGCTCACCGCGGCGTCCTCCAGGAAGCGACGGTGCCGATCCCTGCCTCCGTCGCTCCCGGGCCGGTGGCGCAGGCGCCGCCGCGCCAGGCCCGGGAATCCCTCGAGACGCCGAATCCCCTGGAAGCGCGTCGGCCACCCGCGCCACAGGCGCGGCGGGTCCGCGTCGAGCCGCAGGCAGCCGACCCGACACGGGCTCCCGACGCGGCGCCGGCAGTCGATGCGGCGGAGGAGCGCGACGCGATGCGAACTCCCGATGCGACGCAGACTCCCGATGTGGTGCGGTCACCCAATCCAGCGCGGGCGCCCGGTCCGATCCGAGCCGCTCGCCCAACGCGGCCGATCGACACTCCAAGCGCACCCGGCGCTATCCAGGGGCCGCACACCCCGCCCCCGTCCGGCGCCACCCGGGGCCAGGGCGATCCGCGATCCGCCGCGAGCCCCGCCGCCCCCCCGCGCTGGCTGCCTCTCGTCGAGGCCCAAGCCGAGTCGCGCCCCGGGCGCGAGGCGACGCCGCAGGCGAGTCGCCGCGGGCCCGACGTGCCGCGGCCCGCGCCGATTGCAACGCCTTCCCTGGTGGTCGGGTCTCCGGCGCGGCTGATCGTCGCGGCGGCGGAGCCGTCGCGGCACCCGCTTCCCGAGGAGGCGGCACCGGCGGCCGATCGACGGCCGAGGGCGGCCCACACGGGAGCGGACGATCTCCCCGCCGCGCCTGCCGGGCGGGAGCGGGGGCCGGCGGAGACGAGGCCGCTCGACGCCAGGCCGGGCGGCACGGAGCAGGACACCGCGGGGCAGTCGGCCCCGCGGCAGACGGCCCCGGGACCGATCGACGGCGTCCCCAAGACGGCCGCCGCTCCGGCGACTCCCACGCCGCCCGAGTCGGCGGCTCCTCCTCCCCAACCACCCGCCGCCGCGGCCGCCCGCGGGGCGACGGCGTCGCCCGGCGCGAGCGACGGAGCGGTGCCTCTGCCTTATCAGGCGCTGGCGCAGGCGATCGCGGAGCGCGCGCGCACCTCCAGCGCCACCGGCGCCGTTGAGGTCGACTTCGCCCTGCTGCCGGCCGATCTCGGCAGGGTCCGTGTGCGGATCGAGACGCGCGGGCAGGAGATCCGTATCGCGATCAGCGCCTCCTCCGGCTCGGCACTCGAGGCCCTGGCTCCGGGGCTGTCCCGGCTGACCTCCCAGCTCCAGGAGGCGGGCTTCCGCAATCCGCACCTCTCCCTCGATCTCCAGGGCGGCGCCGGCCCGGCGCCGCAGCAACATGACCCGGACGAGTCGCGCCAATCGGCTCTCCGGTCGGGGCGTGCTCCCTACCGCGCCGCCGGCATGTCGTCGCGGTCGCGCGCCGCCGCCCCCGGATCCCACGCCGGCGCTCTCGATCGCATCGCCTGAGCCAGGTTGGAGGATCGGCGCGGCCGGGACCGACCGCTGCCCGGCAGCCTCTTGCCGCCAGCCCCACCGGCGCCGCGCCGTCAAGCCCTGAACACGGCGTATTCAGCGCTGGCACGCACGCTGCAATGAAGGAAAGACGTGCGGCCAATCCGGCCGCCGGGAGGATTCTGATGGACGCCACGTTTCCCGATCCGGTCCTGAGCGCCGCGCAGGCGGCGCAGGAGGCGCAGGTTGCCTCCAGCACGAAATCGCCCCACGCGCTCGGGAAGGACGAGTTCCTCAAGCTCCTGGTGGCGCAACTCGAGCACCAGGATCCGCTCACGCCCAAGGCCGATACCGAGTTCGTGGCGCAGCTCGCCACCTTCTCGAGCCTCGAGCAGCTGATGACCGCCAACACCAACCTCACCTCGATCGCCGCGGGGCAGGGGAGCCTGCTCGACGCCCAGGCCCTGGGGCTGATCGGCAAGGAGGCGCTGGTCGCCGGCGGTGACGCGGTGCACGTCCGCCAGGGAAAGCCGGACCTGATCATGTACGCCCTGCCGGGTCCGGCACGCGAGGCGACCTTGACGCTGTACGGCAAGGACGGCGCCCCGGTGCGCACCTTCCGCCTCGACCCCGGCGCCGACGGCAGAGTGCTGCTTCCGTGGGACGGCACCGACGAGAGCGGCAAGCCGCTCGCGGACGGCGACTACCGCATCGAGGCGAGCGCCACCGGCGCCTCGGGTGAGAAGTTGAACGTCTCGTTGTTCCGCTCGCTCACCATCGACGCGGTCGACTTCGGCGGCGAGGGGATCAGTCTCGTCTCGGGCGGCCAGGCGATTCCATTCGGCAGCATCGTTGAGATCCGCGCGGGCCACTGAGGGGCCGCGCCACAGGAGGAGGACCATGGCTTTCAGCGCGTTCTACGCCGGACTCTCTGGACTGCAGGCGAACGCCAGCCGGCTGAGCGTCATCGGCAACAACCTGGCGAACGTCAACACGGTGGCCTTCAAGGCCAGCCGCATGACCTTCCAGGACATCTTCAGCCAGTCGGGAGCGGGCGCCGGGGTGAATGGCGCCGGCAACCCGCAGCAGATCGGGCTCGGCGTCCAGGTCGGCAGCGTCGACCAGCTCTTCAGCCAGGGCTCGCTTCAGACCACCGGGCTCGTGACCGACGTGGCGATCCAGGGAAGCGGCTTCTTCCTGCTGGCCGAGCCGGCGGGCGGCGCGTCCTATACACGCGCCGGGAATTTCAACTTCGACAAGGACGGCAACAGAT
>DASTNM010000347.1:0-2733 GCA_035762745.1 Candidatus Polarisedimenticolia bacterium | reverse complement strand
CGGGACGGTCGACGTGGATCTCGTGATCCGACTGCGGGAGGGCGACTTCCTGCGAGCGGAGCGCGCGTTGACGACCCTGGGGCTGCGGTCGAGGCTGCCCGTCACGGCGTCCGAGGTGTTCCGTTTCCGCGAGGAGTACATCCGGAACCGCAACCTGACCGCCTGGTCGTTCAGCAACCCGGCGCTCCCCTCGGAGATCGTGGACGTGATTCTCACGGAGGATCTCGCCAGGATGACGGTCGAGACGATCAAGGTCAGGGGCCAGACCGTCCGTGTGGCGTCGATCGAGGACCTGATCCGGATCAAACGGGCGAGCGGCCGGGCTCAGGACCTCGAGGACGTCGAGGCGCTGAGGAGACTTCGATGAAAGGAGTCCCGAGCGGGCCGGTGCAGTATTTTTCGGACGAGTACCTGGCGCGCTGCCGCGAGATGTCTCCGGACGAGGTGGTCGAGTTCCTGGAGAATTTCCGGTTGCTCCACGGCGGCGAACGCCTGGCGAGCCGGCTCATCAGCCTCAAGGTGCCGCAGGCGCTCCTCGACGCGTTCAGGCGGAGATGCGGGCTTGAAGGCGTGCGCTACCAGACGCAGATCAAGCGTCTCATGAGCGACTGGCTCCGGGCGGCGCCGGGGAGTGAAGAGCGTTGAGCAGGGCGCGCGCCCGCTCCTCGATCCGGTCGAAGCGGCCGGCCGCGAGGTCGTCGGCGGTGAAGAGGGCGTGGGTGAAGCCGACGGCGTACGCCCCGGCGTCGAGCCAGGCTCGAGCGTTGGTCGCGTCGACACCATGCGTCGGGACGATCTTCAGGAACGGCAGCGGCCCGAGGCAGGCGCGGACGTAGGCGGGCCCGCTCCCGGGCGCCGGGAAGAGCTTCTGCAGCGGCGCTCCGGCTCTGTGGGCCGCCAGCATCTCGGTCGGAGTGTGACAGCCGGGGATGAAGGCGACGCCGAGGGACAGCCCGGCGGCGATCACCTCGGGGTCCATGACGGGCGACACCAGGAACTGCGCCCCCCGGTGGACTGCCGAGCGCGCCTCGTCCGCCGTGAGGACGGTGCCGGCGCCGACGATCAGGTCCGGGCGTTGCGCGAACTCCTGCACCAGGTCGAGCGCTCCCGGGATCGTCAGCGTGAACTCGACGATCCGGAAGCCGCCGCGCACCGCCGCCTCCATGGCCGAGGCCGCGGCCTCGCGTGACGGGCATCTCAAGATCGCCGAAGCCTTGGCTTCACCCAGCAGGCCCACGAACCGTTCCGGTTTCATGACCTGATCATTCTATACCGCCGGTGGCGCTCCCCGGCTGGTGACGGGGGCCTTGACGGCGCGTGGGCGCCGGCGGCGCCGATCCGCGGCCGGGGGTTCAAGGAGTACGCGGCGAAGCGCTACTGAGGGCGGGGCGGCCCCGTCAATCGATCCCTTCGAGCCTCTCCTCCCCACTGAACCCGATGCGGCGACGGACGACGCGATCGGGCTTCGGGAAGTCGAGGAACTCGAGCCAGGCGCGGTTCTGCGGGTCGGTGTAGATCCGCAGAGGGACGGCGGTGCGACCGTCGAGCACGCGAAACGTCGCGAGTCCATCCCCGGAAACGATCAGGTTCGCCCGTTCGCGGTTGCGCGGATCCCCGACCCCCGGCGGGGCGTCGAACCCCATGCTGACCGAGCCGTCCTCTCCGCTGCCGACGGCGACACGCTCGTAGCCGTCCGCGTCATTGATCGCCAGCCCCGTGCTCGCCACCCGGCGCTCGCCGTCCCTCGGGTCCGGCAGGGGCGCGCCGAGCAGGATCCGATCGTGTCCCCGGGCGTCTTCGATGATCAGCGCCCGGGCCCGCAGGACCCGATCGGTCGGGCCGGGATGGCGGGTCAGGGCGATCAATCCCGGCGTGCCGGCCACGAGCAGGATGCCCAGCGCCGCCAACCGCCACCTTCGCAGGCCGCCCTCGAGTCGCGTCAGCCGTTCGAGAATCGCCCCATCCGTGATGGTCATGGTGTCTCTCCTTCCTTCGATGTTGACGTCGGCGCCGCGCGCGGTTACCATCCAACGTCCGATGCGGCGCTCGTGCGCCGGGAGGTGAGGGCGATGGACAGCGAGCAGAGACTGGCCCGTGCGGTGCGCATGGTCGAGAACGCCTACGAGCGCCAGAGGGCCGGCGACCTCGACGAGGCGATCCGGCTGTACAAGACCTCGATCGAGGAGCATCCCACGGCCGAGGCGCACACCTTTCTCGGGTGGACCTACTCCTTCCAGGGACGCTACGACGATGCGATCGAGGAGTGCAAGCGCGCCATCCAGGTCGATCCCGAGTTCGGGAACCCGTACAACGACATCGGATCGTACCTCATCCAGAAGGGGGAGTTCGACAAGGCGATCCCGTGGCTGGAGCTGGCGAAAAAGGCGCGCCGCTACGAGCCGCGGCACTTCCCCTACCTGAACCTGTTCAAAGTCTATATGAAGATGGGCCAGCTCGACGCCGCGCAGCGAGAGTACGAGCAGGCGCGCTTCATCCAGCAGAGCCTCGACTCCCAGGTCGGCGTGCTCGAAGAAGAGAGCGGCGCGACGATCAACTGATCGCCGCCTCTACGGGAAGACCCCCAGCTCGGCGTAGGATTGCGCCACCTTGCGGATGGCGACCGCGAACGCGGCCGTGCGCAGGTCGCCGAGGCGCGGATCGGCGTGGAACGTCTCTCGGATCTCGCGGTAGGCGCCCTGCATCGTCCCCTCGAGCCCCGAGTTGACGAGATCG
>DASTNM010000346.1:0-4484 GCA_035762745.1 Candidatus Polarisedimenticolia bacterium | reverse complement strand
GGGTAGACGTCGACCAGGAACTCGCGGCAGCGCCCCTCGCGCTTGACGCAGTGGCCGTACTTGTTCACGCCCAGGAACTTGAGGATCGTGTCGATGATGCTGTAGACCGTCGAGGTCAGGTCGAGGCTCCCCTCGTCCTCGGCGTCCCCCTTCCAGATCTCGATAGTGTGCCGGTAGGCCTCGTACTTGGCGATCGGGCCGGCGTTGAAATGACAGAAGCGGTCGGGTCCGAGAGTGACGACCTCGACGTCCTCCAGGCCCCGCTCGGCGATCTGCCAGTAGATCTCCTCGAGGTTCTGCAGCACGATCACGCCGCGCTTCTCCAACATCCGACGCTTGAGACCGTCGGTGACCTTGCGGGGCAGGTGATTGCGCGCCAGGTGCGACTCCCCGAACAGAATGACGATCTTGGCGCCGGGGTGACGCTCCACGAGATCGGCCACGCGGGCGGCGGCGTAGGCATCCCGGCGGCGGATGTAGCGGAACCCGCGGCGCGGCTCGCAATCGATACCGTAGACGTCGATGTGGTGGGCACGGGCCACATCGAACAGGCGGCGGAAGGACCCCCAGTCGTAGCCCCAGTCGAGGTCGTAGCGAATCCCGCGCAGGAAGTCGGCCTCGTCGCTCTCCCCCTTCATGTACTGATCCAGCAGGCGCTGGTTGCGCCCGTAGACCATCTCGAGGCAGAGGATGACGTTGCGCGAGCGGGTCGCGATCTCGCCCAGGAGCCGGGCCGCGAACTCCTGCGAGGCGGGCAAGGCGTGGTAGTCGCCGATGTAGACGATGTCGGCCTTGTAGCACGCGATGACCAGGTCATCGAACGAGGAGATCTCCTCGAGGCGGCCGAACTCCCCGTGAAACTCGCGGATGTAGCGCCGGCGACTGTTGCGGTCGACGCCGCGGATCTCCCTCTTCAGGCGGGCAACGGCCGCCTTCTGGAAGGCGATCTCTTCCCGGCGTTGCGGGGGTGGGGGTGACTCTGGGGAAGGGGGGGTGAGCATGTCAGGCTGGACGCCGCAGCCACCCGCGCCCCTCCCCCCATGGCGGGGCCGGCGCGGTGGAGCGCGGCCGGTCCTTCAGACTCCCTTACGGGTTCTTGTCCTTCTTCTCCTCCTCCTGCCCCTCGTGCAGCGCCTCCTTGAAATGCCGGATCCCCGCGCCGAGTCCGCGGGCCAGTTCCGGGATCTTCTTGCCTCCGAAGATCAGCAGAACGATGATGAAAATGAGTACCAGTTCAGGTACGCCGAGCGATCCCATGGGTTCACCTCGCAACGATATTAGACTCGGAGGCCGGGGCTGTCAATTCGTAGCCGCCGGCGACGGCGGCGGCAGGATGAGCCGCCGGTTGCCTTCCCGGCGCGTGACACGCACCTGATCGAAGTGCTCGAGGAGGGGGATGGCGTTCTTGCGGCTGGTGCCGCTGAGGTCCTTGAATTCGGAGATCTCGATCGTCGGGCTCTGCGGGCGTCTGTCCCACAGCCGGCGCTTGAGCGTCTCGAGTGCCGCCGCGTGGAAGACCTTGCCGTCGTGGATGCGCACCAGGCGGCCCCGCGCCAGCAGCAGGTGCAGGAGCTTGCCGGCCTGCCGCGGATCGGCCTTGAGGTCGGTGACGATCGCCTCAAGGTCGGGCGGGTTGACGCCGCCGGAGGCGAATCGCGATTCGATCCGCTCCATGAGGGCCGACTCCTCCGGCGAGAGGCTGATCCGGTGCGTCGCCAGGGCGACGCGGTCCTTTTCGGTCCGGATCCGCCCCTGCCCTGCCAGATCCGCGAGCAGGCAGCGAAACACCTCCGGGTGGCTGCGCGTGAAGAGCCGCGTCCGCAGCTCCTCGCGCGGCAGCCCCTCCTTGAGCGGCTCGCGGCGGTGAAACTCCTCCAGCGCGAGGACGACGCACTGCACCAGATCCTGGTAGATCGCCCGGGAGAGATAGCGGCGCGGAGAGGACTCCAGGCTCACCAGCCACCCTTCGCGAACCGCTTCGTCGAGAGGCGCTCTCGTCTGGTCCGGGTCGAGGCCGGCCAGCGACATGACGGTCCGGTCATCGAGGCCCTCGGCACGACTCTCGTCCACCAGGACGCGCAGCCTCGCGGCGACCGACGGCTCCGCCAGCCGCAGAAGGCGATCCCGCGCGCCCGCATCGGACGGCCGCAGCTTCGGGGGATGGTTGTGCAGGATGCTCCCGCCGCCGATGGTCAGCGCCGGTGAGTAGCGCCGCACGATGAACCGGTCGCCCGGCAGCGCGGTGACGGGCTTCTCGAGTCGGAGTTGTGCGAAGGCCCGGCCGCCCGGCGGGATAGCCCCTGATTCCAGGAGCTTGACCCGCGCCATCGCCTCGAGCGTCCCATGGTGGAAGCGAACCCGGGCGAGATCCTTCAGGGGCGCCGAGACTTGCGGGAGGACCTCAAGGATGACGTCGAGGAGGTGGGAGGGCCGCAGCAGTCCCGGCGAAGTCAGCAGGTCACCGCGCTCGATCGACCCTGCTTCCACACCCTGCAGGTTGACTGCCGTCCTCTGTCCCGGGGAGGCCGTGTGCGTCGTCCGGTTGAACACCTCCAGGCCCCGGACGCGGGCCGTGATCCCCTGGGGCAGGATTTCCAGCTCGTCCCCCCCGGTGATCGTGCCGGCGATGAGGGTCCCGGTCACCACGGTGCCGAACCCCTTGATGCTGAACGAGCGATCGATCGGCAGGCGCACCGGCCCGCTCGGGGCACGAGACGGGACGTCGTCGGCGACCTGACGCAGCAGATCCTTCAGCTCGGAGAGCCCGGCTCCGGTGCGGCTGCTCACCGCCGCGATGGGGGACGAATCGAGGAACGACCCGGCGACGAATTCCCGCGCCTCAAGACGGACGAGGTCGAGAAGATCGGGATCGACGAGGTCGATCTTGGTCAGCACGATGATGCCGCGTGGGATCTGGAGGAGGCGGCATATGTCGAAATGCTCGCGCGTCTGCGGCTTGATCGACTCGTCGGCGGCGATGACCAGGAGAACGAGGTCAATCCCTCCCACGCCGGCCAGCATGTTCTTCACGAAGCGCTCGTGGCCGGGGACGTCGACGAAGCCGAACCGGGTCCCGTCATCCAGCGCGAGGCTGGCGAAGCCGATGTCAATCGTGATACCCCGTTCCTTCTCTTCCTTGAGGCGGTCGGGATCGACTCCGGTGAGCGCGCACACGAGCCGGCTCTTGCCATGGTCGATGTGACCGGCGGTGCCGACGACGATCTGGCGCGTGGTGCTCATGGTCGGGCTCCCGGGCACGCCGGGCGTTCGGGGCAGCCGGGCAGGTCCAGGAGGGTGGCGGCTGGCGCTATTCGCGGACCCTTTTCACTTTCTTCAACTCCTCCTCATAGTACTTCCGGAAGAGCAGGTCCCACTCCGCGCTTCCCTCGGGAATGTCCCGGCGCTGGCCGGAGATCTTGCGCCGGATTCCCTCCTCCATCTCCTCCTCCTTGACCATCTCGGCTTCGAGGACCTGCAGGACTCGGAGACGGATCTCATTGGGGTCGCTCAGGAATTCCACGCTGTCGTCATCCTCGAGGGCATTGACGAACAGATGGGAAAGATGAACGCAGCGCTCGTGGCTCAGCTTCATGGCGATTGCCTAGATGACCATCTTGCGATCACGCGCCAGCTTGGCCTTCACCTTGCGGAAGACCTCCTGGTAATTGACCATCCCGCGGCTGATCTCATCGGCGTAGTTCGTCAAAATCTCCCGCACCTCGTCGTTGAGGCGATCCTCGGCGGCCAGGTCCTCGGCGAAAACCTTCGCGATGGCGTCGATGACCGTTTCCGGGTGGTCCGCCGTGATCAACTCGTCACGCAGGAGCCCCCGGACGATCCGCTGCGAGATCTGTTCCACCTGGTCGCGCGTCAGCCGCATCGTCGGATCCTCGAGACCACCGCGACGTTTTCGAGAAAAATCAGGATAACACAGCGCTTCGCGCCATTTCAACGGACGCGTCGTCACGGCGTGTCCGGGAACACGCCGCGACGCCTGTCGCCAAGGTCGATGGCGGAGGAGGTTCGATGGGATTGAAAAGAGTCGACGGCCTAGAGCGCGCGGGGCGGCCGACGTCAATCAATGCGACAGCGTGCGACCCGCCTTGACGCGCGCCACCAGCGTGGCGGGCGGCTGTTCTCCGTCACCCGCTCCGGTGTCGCCCAGCAGGCGCTTCGCCGGCGCATCGACCCGCTGCTGCCGTGCGATCAGGCGGCGCAGGCGCTTCTTGGCCTGATTCTCGATCTGGCGAACCCGCTCGCGCGACACGCCGAGCTTCTCGCCGATCTCTTTCAGGGTGAAGGTCCTGCCCCCTTCCAGGCCGAAGCGGTTGATGATGACGGTCTGCTCCTGGTCGCTGAGGTTGCGTAGCGCCAGCCGGATCAGCCCCTGGTCCTCGTTCTTGATCAGCTCGTCCTCGGGGTTGATCGATCGGCCGTCGACGAGGTAATCGGAGATCGGGGTGTCCTTGTCCCTGCCGACCTTG
>DASTNM010000345.1:0-6936 GCA_035762745.1 Candidatus Polarisedimenticolia bacterium | reverse complement strand
GGCGGGGCTGACGCGCGGGGGGGTGACCGGCGCACGACCCGACAGGCGCTTGCCGGGCCTTTTCCTATAGAATGACGGTTCTGCCGCAACCGACCGAAAGCGCGCCGCCGGCGCCGCGGGGGCTGCCGCACATCACTCATCAGAGAAGGTGAATCATGCCGGATCGCGAAACAGACGGGAAAGCCACCACGGGCCAGGTCGCCACGGACGCCGCCTCGAAGCACCAGCGGTTTCTCTTTCCGTGCGTCACGACCTACTACGACAAGCCGCTCACCATCGTGCGCGGACAGGGGATGCATCTCTTCGACGAGACCGGGAAGCAATACCTCGACTGCTTCGGCGGGGTGCTGACGGTCAGCGTCGGGCATTGTCACCCCGAGATCACCGAGGCGATCGTGCGCCAGGTCCAGACGCTGGTGCACACCTCGACGCTCTACGTCACGCCGGCGCTCTCCGACCTGGCGGAGGCGGTGGCGCAGGTCCTCCCCGGAGACCTCGACCGGCTCTTCTTCAGCAACTCGGGGACCGAGGCCGACGAGACCGCGGTCCTGCTGGCGCGCGTGCACACCGGCAACCAGGAGGTGCTCGTCCTGCGCTACGGCTACTCCGGGCGCTCGATGATGGCGCTGGCCGCCGCCGGGCAGGCCCCCTGGAGGCAGATCGGCACCCAGGTGCCGGGCTTCGTGCACGCCGTGGCTCCCTACTGCTACCGCTGCCCGTTGAAGCTGACCTACCCCTCCTGCGAGGTCGCCTGCGCCAAGGACGTCGAGGAGGTGATCCAGACCACCACCTCCGGGCGCGTGGCCGGCATCCTGGCCGAGGTGGTCATCGGCTCGGGCGGCTTCATCGTGCCGCCCAAAGAGTATTTCGAGATCGTCGCCGGTCTCGTGCGCAAGGCGGGCGGGCTGTTCATCGCCGACGAGGTCCAGACAGGATGGGGCCGGACTGGGAAGATGTTCGGCATCGAGCACTACGGCGTCACCCCCGACGTGATGACCTTCGCCAAGGGGATGGCGAACGGCAGCCCGATCGGCTGCACCGCCACCACCGGCAAGATCGCGGCCGCCCTCAGGCCCCTGTCGTTCGCCACCTTCGGCGGCAACCCGGTCACCTCGGCGGCGGCGCTGGCCACCCTGCGCGTCATCCAGAAGCAGAAGCTGGCCGACAACGCGCGCCTGCAGGGGGACCACCTCCACGCCGGCCTCTTGGAGCTGCAGCGCAAGTACCCGATCATCGGCGACGTGCGCGGCATCGGGCTGATGCAGGGGGCCGAGCTGGTGGGGCCGGGCAAGACCCCCGACCCCAAGGCGGTCTCGGCCGTCCTCGAGGGGACCCGCCGGCGCGGGGTCCTGATCGGCAAGGGCGGCTTGTGGGGCAACGTCCTGCGCGTCGCCCCGCCCATGACCATCAGCCGCACCGAGGTCGACGAGCTGCTCACGGCGCTCGACGGGGCCTTCGCCGAGGCGACGGGGAAACCGGGCCGCGCCTGACGCGGATCGGACCCCATGTCGACGGAGATCACGCCGGACGCGAACCTCTCCCCCGCGCTGCCGGACGACGCGCCGCTCCTCGGCGGCCTCGCCTCGGCGACAACCCTGGCTCTGACGATGTTCGTCGAGGCGGTCGGCTACGGCGTGGTGGCGCCGACGCTGCCGTTCCTGGCGCGTCAGGCGGGGGCGGGGGAGACGCGCATCGGCTTTCTCGTCGGTCTGTACGCCGCGGTCGGGCTCCTGGTCTCGATCCCGTTCGGCGTGCTGGCGAACCGCCACGGCCGGCGCACCTTGATCCTCGTCGGCCTCGCCTGCCTGGCGGTGGCGTCGCTCGGCTACGTCGTCGCGGTCAGCTACCCGTGGCTCCTCGTGGCGCGCTGCGTGCAGGGCCTCGGCGCGAGCGCCATCTGGGTCGGCAGCCTCACGGTGGCGGCCGACCTCACGCCCTCCGCCTCGATGGGCCGGGCCCTCTCCCTGATCACCGGCTCGTGGTCGCTGGGCTTCGTCGTCGGCCCGGCGCTGGGAGGGATCGGGAGCGTCCGCTTCCCGTTCATCCTCTATGCCATGCTGTCGGCGACGGCGCTGGTCGCGGGGCTCATCGGCCTGCCGGAGACCGGTCGCGTCGGCACGCGCACGACGCTTGCCGGCATCCTGCGCGTCCTGCGCCGCCCCGCCGTCCTGGCGTCGGCCGCGGCGACCGTGGCGCTGTCGTTCTACTACGGCACGGTCGAGGCGTTCCTGCCGCTCATGGTGAGCCAGGTCGGCGTCAAGCGGGCCGAGATCGGACTGCTGTTCGCGGTCGCCGCGATGCCGGCCGTCGTCCTGCCTCGCCTCAGCGGCCAGATCGCCGACCGTATCGGCGACGTGCGTCTGATCGTCGGCGGACTCCTGTTCGGCGCGACGCTGAACGCCGTCTTTCTTCTCCTCTTCGGCAGGGTGCCGCTCTGGGGCCTCTTCTTCCTCGTCGGCATGGTCGAGGTGCTGGTCTACGTCCCGGCGGTGGCGCTCCTGAATCGCGGCGTGAGCCGGGAAGAGCGGATCTTCGCCACCGGCTCCCACTCCTACGCCTTCTCCTCGGGCTTCTTCCTCGGGCCGCTGATCGGCGGAATGCTGATCCCGCTCGGCGGTTACCCGCTGATGTTCGGCGCGCTCAGCGCGACGATGCTCCTCGGCATCGCCGGCGTGCTGATGCCGCGCGCGCAACTTGCGGACGACGACGGCAAGCGTTAATCTTGCTTCGCCGATGAGCGCCGACGACAAGGACACCAGAGGCCGGAACGGCTCGCCGAAGAACGATCTCCCCGCCGCGGTCGCCGAGGCTCCGCAGGAGCCGGCGAAGGATGCGGCGGCCGAGCCGGCCCGCGAGCCCGCGAAGGAGCCCTCCACCACCCGCTTCCTGTTCATCTCGAAGTACGGACTGATCCAGGATCTCGCCTGGGACGTGCGCAAGGAAGGGTTCGAGGTCCGCTACCACATCATGTCGAAGGCCGATCGCGAGGTCGGCGACGGCTTCGTCGAGAAGGTGGAGCGCTGGGAGGACCACAAGGACTGGGCCGACGTCATCGTCTTCGACGACTGCGAGTTCGGCAACCTGCCGGACCGCCTGCGCAAGGAGGGAAAGGCGGTCATCGGCGGCACCCCCTACACCGACCGGCTGGAGATGGACCGTGATTTCGGTCAGGAGGAGATGAGCAGCGCCGGCCTGACGACGCTGCCGCGCTGGGAGTTCGACTCCTTCGACGGCGCCGTCGCCTTCATCAAGGAGAACCCGGGGCGCTACGTCATCAAGCCGAGCGGCAAGGCGCAGAACGAGAAGGTCCTGTCCTTCGTCGGCCAGGAGGAGGACGGGCTGGACGTCCTGACGATGCTCGAGCACTACAAGAAGGGCTGGGCCTCGAAGATCAAGTCGTTCCAGCTGCAGAAGTACGCCGCCGGCGTCGAGGTGGCGGTCGGGGCGTTCTTCAACGGCAGCGACTTCATCCAGCCGGTCTTCGTCAACTTTGAGCACAAACGGATGTTCAACGACGAGATCGGCCCGCAGACGGGGGAGATGGGAACCGCCGGCTTCTGGTACGGCCCCGGCTCGCTGTTCAGGGAGACCCTGCTCAAGATGAGGGACCGGCTGGCCGCCAGCCGCTACAGCGGCTACGTCGACATCAACTGCATCGCCAACTCGCGCGGCATCTACCCGCTCGAGTTCACCTGCCGCTTCGGCTATCCGACGATCAATCTCCAGGTCGAGGGGGTGCTGTCGAAGTGGGGCGAGTTCCTCGCGGCCGTGGCGCGCGGCGAGCCGTTCAACCTGCGCACCAAGCGCGGCTTCCAGGTCTGCGTCGTCATCGCCGTCCCGCCCTTCCCGTTCGTCGATCCCGACACCTTCAAGAAGTTCTCCGAGGATGCCGCCGTCATCTTCAAGAAACCGATGACGGAGGGGATCCATCCCTGCGACGTGCGTCTGGTCGACGACGACTGGCGCCTGGCGGGGAACTCCGGCTACGCCCTGGTGGTGAGCGGCTCGGGATCGACGATGGACGACGCCCGCCGCGAGACCTACAACCGGGTGAAGAACATCATCATCCCGAACATGTTCTATCGCACCGACATCGGCGAGCGCTGGTACCGGGACGGAGACCTCCTGCAGACCTGGGGCTACCTGTCGTAGGACGCCGCGACTCAGCCGACCTGCACGCGGCGGCGCGCCTGCGACGGGACGCGCGCCTCGGGGGTCAGGATTCCCTGGAGATTGAGCGGATCGGCGGCGGCGACGTGCCGCGGCGCGCCCGTCTCCTTCCGGCGCAGGCGCCTCAAGAGCTCGATCGCTTCGGTGAGGGCGTACTGCTCGCCCGCGAAGCCGCCGACGAAACGGCCGCCGCGCACGTCACCACGCAGCTCCATCCGCCGCAGGACGCGGACCAGGTCGCGCCAGGACGCGGGGGCCCTCTCGCGCGCCAGCAGGCGCCGGAAGATCACTCCGTAGCGCGCCAGGAGCCGGCGGGCGAGGAACTCGGCCTGCGCGTCGTCCACCCCCTCGCCGCCGAAGAACGATCCCCCGGCGGCCCGCTCCGATCCCGCGCGGCGCGGCGCGCCGTTCGCCGCGACGCCCGGGCGCACGAGCAGCGACCAGCGGCCGGCCGGGACGAGCGTCGCCTGCCCGGCGAACCGCCGGTGCGCCGGCGACCGCTTCAGAAGGCGGCGCAGACCGCTCCACGAGTCGCAGGTGATCAGACCCCGCCCGATCAGCTCCGTCAGGCCGGCCTCCATGTGTGAGGGAAGCAGATCGAGAAGACGCTCCAGCTCCTGCGCGAACAGGGC
Source organism: Candidatus Polarisedimenticolia bacterium (assembly GCA_035762745.1). Lineage (GTDB taxonomy): Bacteria > Acidobacteriota > Polarisedimenticolia > Gp22-AA2 > Gp22-AA2 > DASTNM01. Next base: position 2,134 of record DASTNM010000345.1, on the reverse strand, counting down.
GCCGCGAGCCGCCAGCACCTCCAGGACGAGGCGGCCATGGGTCGAGAGCGCCGTCGCGTCGGACGGGTCGTCCCGATCGGACCGCGTGGTCCGGTCCTCGGGGCCCGCGCGCCCGGCCAGCGCCATCCAGGCGTCGAGATCGACCCGCGGCAGGAGACAGATCGGCGTCGTGCGGGCCGGCGCCCCGCCGGCGCCCCAGATCCGCCCCCAGACCACCTCGCCGGACAGCGTCAACTGGTCGAGCCAGTCGGGGCGGTAGCCGCGCACCCGCGCCGGCAGCACACCGGCCTCCCAGGCCGCGGCGGGGATCTCGAACCCGGCGAGCTGCCTGATCACCTCGGCCACGCCGAGCGGTCCCTCCAGGCGGCAGGCCTCGTCGACGTGCTGCCAGCAGGCGAGGAAGCGCCAGAAGGCTGCGGCGCCGACCGGCTCGATCTCGCGCCGTAGTCTCTCGAGCGTGTCGCGATGGATGCGGGCCAGCAGCCGGCGGTCGCACCACGCCTGCCGTCCCTCGAGCCGGCAGCGCAGGACGACCCCCTCGCGCTCCAGCTCGAGGAGGAGCGGCTCGTCGGTCGGGTCGAGCGGCGACGCGGCCGGGCGCACGCGGTCCGCGGCGCCTGCCGGCGCGGCCGGCGCCGGCCCGGCCCCCGGCGGCGCAGCGCCGACCGGGATCGGCCCGAGCGCCTCGAGACGTCCGCGCAGGATCGCCTTCGGATCGCGCGACGCCTCGACGGCGAAGAAGCGCCCTCCGTCGCGCTCGACCCGGCGGGCCGCGCGCAGCGCCTCCAGCCACTCGTCCCAGCCCGAGGCGCGCGCCTCCTCCACGGTCACGTACCCCATCCAGAGGAGCGCCTCGTGCACCTCCTCGGCGCTCTCCGGCTGCGGCCAGGCCTCCTCGCGCACCCGCGCCACGGCGGCCGGGTCGAGGGCGCCCAGGGTGTCGGCGATCTGCGGGGCGAGCGCCCGCCGCGTCAAGACCGCCTGGGTGCGGCGCTCCTCCAGAGGCGCATCGTCGAGGAAGGCGTACGGCATGGCGTTGAGGATGCCGAGGGCGAACGGGGACGGCTGGGGCGTGTCGATGGCGACGCGGCGCACGCGACCCTGGCGCAGCCCGCGCAGCACTTCGAGGAGGCCCTCCACGTCCATCGCCTCGTCGAGGCAATCCTCGATCGTCTGGCGGACGATCGGGTGATCCCAGGGGACGGGGAGATCGCCCGGCGGCAGCGTCTCGCCGCAGGCCAGGACCTCCGGGAACGCCTGCGCCAGGAGGTCGTCCGCCCGCATGCGCAGAAGCGGCGCCGGCACGCGGCTTCCACCCTGCCGCGTGCGCGACAACAGGAGCGAGCGGGTCAGGTTCCAGCGCCAGCGGGTGGCGAAGAGCGGGGAGGGGAAGAGCGCCTGCACCAGCAGGTCGCGCGCCGTGTCGGGATGCAGGTAGTCGAAGACCTCCTCGAGAGGGAAGCTGTGCTGCGGCCCGAGCGACAGGAGGATCGCCTCCTCGTTGGCCGCCGCCTGCAGCTCGAAGCCGAAGCCACGGCAGAAGCGCTTGCGCAGCGCCAGCCCCCAGGCGCGGTTGATGCGGCCGCCGAACGGCGCGTGCAGCACCAGCTGCATGCCGCCCGACTCGTCGAAGAAACGCTCGAGCACGACGCACTCCGGCGTCGGAGTGGCGCCGAGCGCCGCGGTCCCCGCCGCCAGGTACTCAGCCAGCTGGCGGGCCGCCGCCCCGCCCAGGCCCACCTCGCGCGCCAGCCATTCCGGATCCTGCCCGCGCACGCGGATGCGGGCGACGGCGGCCGACAGCTCGCGCGTGCGCGCCGGCGCCTCGCCGATCCAGAAGGGCAGCGTCGGCGGCGTTCCCTGCGCGTCGGCCACCCGCACCACGCCCGGCTCGACCTTCAGGATCCGCCACGACGTGTTGCCGAGCTGGAAGATGTCGCCGGCGTTCGCCTCGACCGCGAAGTCCTCGTGCACCGATCCGACAGGCGTCTCCTCGGGCTGCAGGACGACCCGGTAATCGGCCGTGTCGGGGATGGCGCCGCCGGAGGTCAGCGCGGTGAGACGCGCCCGCCGCGTGCCGCGCAGGCGCCGGTTGACGCCGTCCCGGTGCAACAGCGCCGCGCGTCCCGAGGCG
>DASTNM010000344.1:0-2457 GCA_035762745.1 Candidatus Polarisedimenticolia bacterium | reverse complement strand
GCACCACCCGAGCGTGGATTTCGGGATCGGGGGGAAGGCTCGACACGTAGTAGTGGCGCTCCGTGCTGGTCTTCCCGCTGACGCGCCGAACCCGCTCAATCTGCACGGCGGTACGCCGGTCGGTCCACGGCGCGCGCTTTCCGGTCGGCCAGTCGGGCGGCTCGAGCAGCCGAATGATCCGCTTCTCGACGCGCCCGTGCCCGTCGTCCCGAGTGACGTGGGTCGGAACGCCGGCGTATCGCCTCGACTCGGCTTCGGCGAAGAGCTGCTCCACGTACTCGTGCTGCCTGCCGCGGTTGCCCTTGAGGGCCAACACGTAGTCCGCGCCCTGTGCACGGATGGCAGTCGTCATCTCGGCCGTGCAGCCGTTGGCGTCCGTGGTGACGATGGCCTTCCGCAGGTCCAGGAGTGCGAGCATTTCCAGGCTCGCGGCCACCTCTCCGGAGGCCCCGCGCGTCACGGCACGCTGGGAGAGCAGGAGTCGCTGCTTCGTCGCCCAGACGTGCACGAGGTGGAGCGGGGTCTTGGACCCAGCCTTGTCGATGGCGCCTCTGAGCGCCTTCCCGTCGATCGCTACGACCTCGCCCTCGAGGCTTTGGGCGAGCCCCGTCACGAGCTCACGGAAGCACTTCTCGAAGGCCTTCGGTTCGAGCGAGGAGAGGACCCGACGAAAGGTGTCAGCGCTCGGAACACCAGCTGGCAGGTCGAGAAAGCCCTCGAACCACTTCTTGTTGAGCTTCGCGAAGGCCGCCATGGAGTCCCACCCGTCGGCGCCGGCGATGACCCCGCTCAACGCCATCACCACGACGTTCAGCAGCGAGTGGAGTCGGGTCCGCTCGACGCGGGGATCCGGCAGGTCCTTGAAGTGGTCGCAGACGAGCGAGACGAAAGGGGGCGGATGCTTTCGCATCCGCCCCAGAGATCACGTTCGAAATGCCCCGTCGATCCCCCTACGCCAAGGGATCGATCTCAATGGGGTTTAGGTGCGCCCGCCCTGCTCATCGAGGGAGAGGGCTAGGGTCAATGCCGATCGGTTAGCGGGCAACCGATCGAACTGAATGGGGTTTTCGCGGCGGTCTTGCGAGAGCCCGGCAGGAGATCATCATGCGGGGATCGCCAGGAGGCGAGCCTCGCATGCCCCGTCCCAAGTTCGCAGCGCGAGTTGTCGCCGAGCCGGACCTGACGGAAGGCGCGTTCGATCGCTTGCAGGCGAGCATCGATCCCGAGTGGATCGATGAAGCGCTGGAGGCGACCGGAACTGCAACGCTGCGGAGGCGGCGGCTTCCGGCCGAGCAGGTGATCTGGCTCGTGCTAGGCATGGCTCTCTACCGGGACCGCCGCATCGACGAGTTGGTCGCGAAGCTGGATCTGGCTCTACCGGGCCGTCGCGGAGTCTCGCCTGCGCCAAGCTCTGTGACCCAGGCGCGGGCGCGGCTCGGCGATGAACCGCTTAGGTGGTTGTTCGAGCGGTGCTCCGAGCACTGGGCGCACTCGTCCGCTCGTGAGCACGCGTGGCGGGGCCTCGCGGTGTACGGCGTCGATGGCACGACGGTGCGCGTGCCTGACTCCACGGAGAACCGCGCCCATTTCGGCACGCACTCAGCTGGCGCCGAGCGCGGCGAGAGCGGTTACCCGCTTGCGAGGGTCGTAACGCTGATGGCCCTCCGGACCCACCTGGTGGCAGCGATGAGATTCGGCCCGTTCTCGGTCGGCGAGAAGACGTACGCGAAGGGCTTGTGGGCGCAGGTTCCGGATCACTCGCTCGTCATCGTGGACCGGAACTTCTATGACGCGGCGGCGCTCTTCCCTCTCCAAGATCATGGGGCGAGCCGACATTGGCTCATTCGGGCGAGGCGCGACGTGAAGTGGCGCACGGTGGAGAAGTTCGGCCCCGGCGACGAACTGGTGGAGACCCAGCCGAACCACACCGTGCGCGACAACGAGCCCAGCATCCCGAAGCGCTGGGTGATGCGAGCGATCCGGTATCAACGACGCGGGTTCCCGCCCCAGACGCTGCTCACGTCGATGCTAGACCCGAGGGCCTTCCCGGCCGAAGAGGTCGCGGCGCTCTACCACGAGCGGTGGGAGATCGAACTGGGGTACGGCGAGGTCAAGACGCGCATGCTGGAGCGCTTCGAAGCCATCCGCAGCCGAAGACCGATCGGCGTGGCCCAAGAGTTGTGGGGGGTCGCGCTCGCGTACAACCTCGTCCGACTCGAGATGACGAGGATCGCCGATGAGGCGGGCGTGCCACCCACCAGAATCAGCTTCACGATGGCCCTCGGCCTAATCCGCGACGAATGGGGCTGGTGCGCGGTCACGAGCCCCGGAGCGATTCCGAAACACCTCCGCAAGCTCCGCGCAGAGGTCGCCCGTTTCGTGCTCCCGCCTCGTCGTGAACGAAGCTGCCCGCGGGCCGTGAAACTCAAGATGAGCAACTACCCCCGCAAGCGCCCC